>JABFSV010000336.1 GCA_013140405.1 Methyloglobulus sp.
CCCTTAACTGCAAAGGTTTTGAGGTAAGCCGATAATTTTCCGTTCGCGTCGGTCTCTACCACACTGTTTTGCATGGCAAGCAAGTCTAAAATATCCTGTAAACCCAACTTGATTGGTTTCTTCGTAATTTCAGTGCTATGACCATTAACACGGGTATGGATATCGCCCACATGGTAAGTTTCTGGGTCAACCTTTGCTATGGAAATCAGGTCGCAAAACAGGATGCTGGGCAAGCGGCTTAAGGTGGTTTCGACAATATCTTCAGCGTTTAACGAAGACAGTATGTGGCGGTCGATTTCGGCCATAGCCGAAAGAATGTCGAACTGGCTTCGTAGCCGACGCGTCATGTCGTTAAACGATGCGGCCAACGCTTCAAATTCATCATGGCTATTGATGTTAACGTGGGCATTCAAATCGCCCCCTGCAATTTTGACTGTTGCAGCCTTTAGTTGTTCTAACGGTGATAGATATTTGACGATTAACCGGGTAATGAAAAACGCGATGACCAGGATAACGAGGGCAATGACGGGCGGATATATTTTACCAAATTGCTGAATCGTTTCGAATGCCAAGGATTCCGGCTGTGCCAACACAATACTTATGTCGGGTGCGAAAAACATCCCCTTCATGGGGATTTTCCAATACGCTCCCACATAGTCAATGTCGTTGTTTTTCCAAGAGAGTTGCCCGCTGTTTGAGTGTAATATCTGCCCCCTAATTTCCGGCGGTAACTTGAAACTAGGTTCAGAAGCAAACAATAAGAGGTTGGAATCGCTTATTACCCAAAGCGTGTTGGGTTCGGTGTTTTCTGCATCCCATAATTGTTCTGTTGTTAGCTCGCCCATTAGGATGCCTGCATCGGGACGATTTTCGATCAAGCTGATTGCCATCCATAACCTGCTCGCTCCGTCAGGTTCTGTGTTTGCTATAGGGCTAATGAGGGTTTTGCCTAACCCGATTTCCCTCATGTCCTCGCTAGATAATAGCGGAATAATGTCGGTTTTATTAACTAGCTGGATGTTCTCGCCGTTTTGGGTAAGCATGACCAAGCTGCTGAATTGATCGGCAAAATTTTGGTCGCGGCTTAATTCGATAAGGTGGAAGCCTTGGTCAGATTTCTCGACATTGGTTGCCACCAGGTGTAGGGCACTATTAGCCAGATGAAAGCGCTCGATAATCCCCATAGCATACTCTTTACTGCTTTTTTGCAGGGACTTGTCGGTTTGGTCACGAAGCTGCGCGCTGACTTGCCGAAAGGAAAGCCACCCGAACAGCACAATCGGAACCAGAGCCGCCAGTATGAACGACATCGTAATGCGGCGGGCGACCTTATTGTCAATAAATGATAGCTTCCAAGGCATTGGCAGGTGTGTTCAGAAATCAGAGGAAAGACCAATGAAACCACCGTCGCGTGCGAGGACAACATCGTCCACACTTTCCTTGTTGTCCAGCTGTTTCTTGGTTTTGCCATCCTTGCCCATGCTGTACAAGTCATATAGAGAATTAATCGGGTTCAGCTTCTTGTCTTTTCGCACTTGACCCTTTATCCCGTTGCCACCATCAATGATATTTAGGTAAACATAGGCATTGCCCCAAGGGTCAATCCCATTGTTTGGCAGGCACGAAGCGATGTCGGTTATTGTGGGGGGATATTGGAAGTTTTCTGTGAAAAACCTTTCAATACAGATTTGAATAAAAGTGATTTCGGAAATTGCTGTTTTGTTTTTGGTTTTGTCTATATAACCGTTGTAAGCAGGAATGGCAATCGCACTCAACACCCCAATTATCATCAGGGAGAACAGGAGTTCTACGAGCGTAAATCCGTGACCACCACAGTTTTTTCTAAACATTGCTTGAATATTTCATGTTGGGTAATCCCCACAAATTATGAAAAAGGCCAATGCATGGGAAACACAGTGCAGGAATGACTTCTGGTATGTCCGTAATCGTCGCCTATCATTCTATAGCGTACAAATTTTAGTCTACTGAAGAATAACTATTAACTAGTAGGCACTGAAAAACACTTATTCATCTGAGCAGTAGCCTAAATAAATGGACTTTAGTTGATAGCTTGCTACGATGACTGTCATTGACTGCTTTATTCGATATTTGGGTAACTTATAGTATCAGTCGAATCAATCAAAAATATAGCTCAAATGTGAAGTAAGACAAAAGAAAATATTTGAGCCTATTAGAGACTGATCAAATTGTGAGCTATACCCCAATTCTGTAACCCCATAGTACACAACTTAAAATATTTAGCGCAGTCAAGAGTTCTGCGGGATGAAATTATTTTCAAGTTTTGCGAGTAAACATTCGCTATTTCCAATCCTGAATGCTCTCTATCAATATTTTCGTGCTTAGCCCTGAAAATAATAGAACTATATTTCAAGATTCTCTTAAACTTTGACCGTAAGTAAAATCCATTTTATTTGCACTAAATTCTGAAAAATCCGAAAAAATCACTATTTGTGTACAATCTAGACTTTCCTTTCCTAATAAGGCTATTAAAAATGTCTGTTAGAATTATCCTAAAAAATCTGGTCAAAGTATTTGGTGATGTACGGGCAGTTGACGGTATCGATCTTGTCATTGAAGCGGGGGAATTATTCTTTTTGTTGGGACCTAGCGGCTGCGGTAAAACCACGCTATTACGTTGTATAGCCGGTTTCAATGAACCCGATTCTGGGCAGGTATTAATTGGTGGTCAGGATATGACCCGCGTTCCGCCCCATGAGCGTAACACCGGTATGGTGTTCCAAAGCTATGCCCTGTGGCCGCATATGACTGTCTCGGAAAATGTGGCTTTCGGACTAGAAATGCAAAAAGTGGCCAAAGCAGAGATAAGACAGCGTGTTAACGAAGCCTTGGCTATGGTACAAATGACCGACCGGGCGGAATATAAGCCGAATCAGCTTTCCGGTGGCCAGCAGCAACGAGTGGCGTTAGCTAGGGCTTTGGTTGTTAAGCCAACCTGTTTATTGCTCGATGAGCCATTATCTAACTTGGATGCCAAATTACGTTTGGAAATGCGTAGCGAAATTCGCCGCATCTGTAAATCTTCCGGCCTGACCGCCGTGTATGTCACACATGACCAGAATGAGGCGCTAAGCATAGCGGATCGTATGGTGGTGTTAGATGAAGGCCATATCCAGCAATTAGGCACACCACAGCAGATCTATCGCCAGCCCAGCAGCCGGTTTGTTGCTGAATTTATTGGTGAAAGCAATTTTATCGTCGGTGAAATCACTGAGATCAATGCTGATCTTATTGTTGTGAAAACCGCCATCGG
>JABFSV010000261.1 GCA_013140405.1 Methyloglobulus sp.
CCGACCAAAAAAACACAACCTCAGTGTCGAAAGACGATTCCCATGAAATCGTTTTACGGATTTATCCGCAGCCAGACGAAAACACCAAGACTCCTCCAATACACTCATGGTTTGATGTTGTTATCGACAATTCCCAGACACAACAAAAAGTGCCTTTGCCAGCACAAGTCAATGCAAATGCGTATTCGGCGACTATCGGCAAACGCTATCCAGATGACCACTTAGCCGCATTCTCAACGTCCAAGGTTGTTCATGTTCCCCGTAGCAGCAGGGCTTCATATCAATGTCGCGAAGGTGTAAGGTTGTCAGGTACTTTGCCGCCAGCACTCTTCTCCAACCAGGAAAAATCATATTCCACAAATAAAAATGTTTCTGGCCAAGCCAATTAGTAATTAGTGACAATGGAAAAAGGATTTTTAAGCCTCGTTTTGCATGCACATCTCCCCTATGTGCGACACCCGGAACATGACAGTTTTTTTGAAGAGAATTGGCTGTTCGAAGCTATAACCGAATGTTATTTGCCATTAATTGGTGTCTTGGATAGGTTGCATGAAGATAAGGTGAATTATCGCCTGACACTTTCGCTGTCACCACCGCTCATTACCATGCTCCGCGATGAGTTATTGAAAACCCGTTACCTCAAGCACCTGCATAGGCTAGTGGAGCTGGCTGAAAAGGAAATCTTCAGGACCCGTAAATTACCGGAATATCAAAAACTGGCACGATTATATCGGCGCTTTTTCCTGAATGCTCTCGACACCTACCAAAATCAATATCATTGTGACTTATTGTCAGCCTTTAAAAAACATCATAGCGCTGGTAATCTTGAATTGATAACGTCGGCTGCGACCCATGGTTTTTTACCTTTGCTCAGTGTTAGCGAAACCGCAGTCCGCAACCAGATCAACATCGGTATTGAAACGTTTAAATCGAACCTGGGGTATGCCCCGTCCGGTTTTTGGCTACCTGAATGCGCTTATTATCCTGGCCTGGAAACAGCGCTTGGTAAAGCTGGCATTAAGTATTTTTTTGTCGATACCCACGGCATCATGAATGCAAGCGAGTCTCCCCGTCACGGTGTCTATGCCCCGCTGGATTGCGGTAATGGCGTAGCCGCATTCGGACGGGACTCTCATTCATCCAAACAAGTTTGGAGTTCCCAGGAAGGCTATCCTGGCGACTTCGATTACCGCGAATACTACAGTGACATTGGTTTCGATCTTGATCTCGAATACATTGCCCCCTACATTCTTGACAGCAAAACCCGTATCAATACCGGAATTAAATACCATCGCGTAACGGGCGCAGATCTGCCAAAAGAACTTTACCAGCCGAAAAAAGCCCTTGCGAAAGCCAAGCAACATGCACAGGATTTTATCAATAAACGTCAACAGCAAATTGACGGCTTGAGCGCCACTATGGATAGGCCGCCGATAATCGTGGCACCTTACGATGCTGAACTCTTCGGTCATTGGTGGTTTGAAGGGCCGCATTGGTTAGAGCAAGTATTAAGGCTGGCAAGTGAAGACAGCAATGGCGTGCAGACCATTAGTTGCAGTGATTATTTAAACTTACACCCGTCCCAGCAGCTTGCCACGCCGTCCGCATCAACCTGGGGCGACCAGGGTTACTCCAGTTACTGGATTAATGAGGAAAATGACTGGATTTATCCTTTTCTCCATAAGGCAGAGCAAGACATGGAAAAGCTGGCCTCTGATCTTAAGGGGTTGGTTGTCAACCCATTACAGCAACGGGCTTTGAACCAGGCAGCACGGTCTATATTGCTGGCACAAGCATCGGATTGGCCTTTTATAATGAAATCAGGGACAACCAGCGAATATGCCAGAAAACGTATCACCGACCATCTTGCCAGGTTTAACTATTTACACGAATCTATTCGGAAAAACAGCATCAACGAACGCTACCTGCTCGCCCTGGAGACTATGGACAACATTTTTCCGGACATTAATTTTAGGGATTTTAATCCCAGTGTAAAACCAGCGACAACAAGTTGATAGCAAGCAAGATGTAGATGTTAGACGCGCATGGCAACCTTACAAAGGTACACCGACCGTTGGGCGTGTCGTAGCTCAGGAGTGCTTACCATTTCGCATTTGGTGGCACTTAGCTAAAAAATAGGCTTTGAGTACCATTTCATTGAAACCGAGCACCCAAAACGCAAAACTATCCAGCCTTTTGTTTTTGGCCTAACTCCCCACAATCGCAACAGTGTTCTAGCCATTGCATAACCCTAGCAAAATCGACATAGTGCGCTGTTCGCCTTCCCCAAATTACCAATGCCCCATCGCCGCATGGTTTAACCGTTATGGCCCTTCCGATTGTGAGATGTTCGATTGAGTGGACTTGCATACCAGCACAGTTTTCAGTGCTTATAATCGTTGACACTTCCAAAATGTCGGACAATTCTTCAAGATTTAGTTTAAGACTTTTCATTGACTTTATACCTATGTGCTTCTATTAAATGAATGATCCAAATACACAATAAGCGATCAAGATCGCCTGTTGGTAGACGCAGATCTTGACCCTTTAACCATCAATTTTGGTTTAGAACGGTATTGAAAGCGCATCACACCAATGAACACCGATACGCTAAGCAATATAAACGCAAAGACGACTCCCAAAATGTTTGAGTACAACAAAACAAAAATCGACAGGATTGAATAAGCAATCGGTGACACCTCATACCATACTTTCTCTAACATATTTACCTCCTCAAGCTGATTACTTTAGTATTACAGCTAAAATTAAAGCAAATATAATGCCATATTATTTGTACAATAAAATCAATAAGATATTATTATATAATGAGCAATGTAATCTTGTACTGACAATTTTTGACCAAAGCTGACGGATTTGTTTGGAAGCACGAAGCTGATATTAGAGCCGTACGTAGCACTCTAGCCTGTGCAAGACGCGCAAACTATAAGGCCATAGTTTGAGGGGGCTTGAGCGCGTCATAACCCAATCTACCCCTCACAATCCTCACCCTGACATTGATGTACTTCCACGGTGATATGGGCAAGCCTAAGCCCATCGGCATAGCGTTTCAAGCCTTGCGACTGCATTAGCAAGGCTTTGTAATACTCCGGCGCTTTGGGATGGTGAGAGACCACCGAGATGATCGCGGCAAAATGATCAGGGCCAACGCGCCAAACGTGCAAATCGGCAATGCGGTTGTCGGCATCGTTTTCGATGACATCTTTGATCGCCGTTTTGTGTTTTAGGGCAATGCTTTCATCCAGCAAAACTGGGCTGGTTTCTTTCA
>JABFSV010000380.1 GCA_013140405.1 Methyloglobulus sp.
AGTCACACTTCCCAATACTTGAGCAATTGGATTTTTCCCTGCGTTTCCACTTTACGGTAATAGTTTTCATCGGCGGTTACAAACATCGCATCAAGATGTATGGCTAAGGCGTGATAAAGCGTATCGAACAGATGATGGGAATATTGCCTGGACAGACGGGCGGCGGTTTTCAGCATAACTGAGTCTTGTTGTATTTGTATTTCCATCGCCGTTAAATAATCAATGGCTTGATCGGCAATATCTGGACGGACGCGAGTAATGACGGCAACGACTTCGGGTAGCCAATGTGGGGGCTGTACCAGCGTTATCTCACCAAATTGGACTAACCTTAACAATTGCACCGCCTGTCCGGTATCTTGCTCTTCGGGTGATGCCTGAAAAAACCACTTGATGCTAACACTGGCATCGGCAATGACGATCACGAGCGTAATTCGTCCCTGGCTTTGTTGATGTCCGCTGCGGAAACTGGATCTTGGGATTCCCTTAGTTGCAGTATTTTATCAATAGCCAGTTGGCGACATTGCTGCTGTTTTTTTTCTGCAATCGCCTGTTGCATCAATCGGGTCAAAATTGCGCTTTTGTTTTCGTTACCAAATAGTTGGTTAAATTCCTGCCTGACATCTTCGGGGACACTGAAATTTACAGTAGCCATACATATACCTCATTGTTGAAATATTCAACAACAGTATAACAGTGATGGAAAATGATGCTAGAAGGCTTTATTTACCGATACAAAAACTAGAAAATATTTTCCCTAGCAAGTCATCGGACGTAAATTCTCCGGTGATTTCTGCTAGTGCCTGTTGGGCTTGCCGTAAATCTTCTGCGACGAGCTCCCCAGCTTGGGTAGTTTGTAGTTGGTGTAGGGCGTTTTGGATGAGTTCGTAGCCGTTTTTTAGGACTTCCAGGTGGCGGGTTCTGGCTATGAAGATGTTTTCTGCGGTCTCGTTATAGCCGACGCTTTGTTTTAGGTGTTGGATGAGCAAATCCATACCTGCGCCAGTTTTAATGGATAGGTAGATTTGTGTGCCTGATTCTGTGTTTTGTATTTCCGGCGCGGTATCGGTTAAATCTATTTTGTTGTAAACGGTTGTGATGTCCAGGCCTTCGGGGATGGCATCCATAAAGGTTTGTGGTTCTGTGTCCCTGATGTCAATAAGAAGCAACACTTTATCGGCTTTGCGGATTTCTTCCTGGGCGCGGCGAATACCTTCTTGCTCTATGGCATTTGAGCTTTCCCTCAAACCCGCCGTATCAATGATGTGCAGCGGCATACCATCTAGTTGTATGCGCTCCCGCAGCACGTCCCGCGTCGTTCCTGCGATGTCGGTAACTATTGCAGCATCGTGTCCTGCGAGCGCGTTGAGTAGGCTGGATTTTCCGGCATTCGGTTTTCCGGCAAGGACGACGGTCATGCCATCACGCAATAAGCGCCCTTGTTTGGCGGTTTTCTGGATGTCTTCAAGCCTTATTACAAGACTTATTAATCGGTTTTCGACAACTCCGTCGGTCAAGAAATCGATTTCTTCATCAACAAAATCAATCGCGGCTTCGATGTAGATTCTAAGTTCAGTGAGTTCGGTAACAAGACTGTTGATCTGGTCGGAAAACACGCCTTGCATTGAGCGTTGTGCGGAACGAACGGATTGCTCGGTGCTGCTGGTGATTAAATCGGCTATGGCTTCGGCTTGAGCCAGATCGAGCTTGTTGTTCAGGAAAGCGCGTTCGGTGAATTCCCCTGGCTTTGCTAATCGTGCGCCCAATGCTAGGACTCGCCGTAGCAGCATGTTGAGGACAACCGAACCGCCGTGTGCCTGGAGTTCGAGTATGTCTTCACCTGTGTATGAAGCAGGGGCGGGGAAGTAGAGGGCTATGCCGGAATCAATAACGGCATTGTCTTCATCGAGAAAGGCTGAGAATTGCGCTGTTCTTGGCGTTAAGGTTTTTTTTATTAGTTTGGTTGCAATTTCCGTAACTAACCCACCTGAAATTCGGATGATACCGACACCCCCGTTACCGGAAGGTGTCGCTATTGCTGCAACCGTGTCGATATGTTCAATGTCCAATATTAGCGCTAGGCTTGTGCATTGATTTTTTTGGTGATGTAGGTCTGCTGGATAATAGAGAGAGTATTGTTAACCACCCAGTACAAGACCAAACCGGCAGGGAAAAACAGGAAAAATACGGTAAATACGAGCGGAAACATTTTCAGTATCTTAGCTTGGACAGGATCAATCGGCGGAGGGTTAAGCCCTTGCTGAATTTTCATGGTTATACCCATGATGACAGGGAGAACCAAAAATGGATCCATAACCGACATATCCTGAATCCACAACAGGAACGGGGCTTGCCGGAATTCAACGGTTTCACTCAATACCCAATACAAAGACATGAACACGGGGATTTGGAACAGGATAGGTAAACAGCCACCCAAAGGGTTGACCTTTTCCTTTTTGTACATATCCATCATTTCCTTATTAAACCGTGGCCTATCGTCGGCAAAGCGCTCCTGTAATTCTTTTAAACGCGGTTGTATCTTACGCATCCTCGCCATGGATATGAAACTGGCCTGGGTCAACGGGAACATCAGTAATTTAATACAGAAAGTCACACCAATAATCGCAAAACCCCAGTTACTGGTAAAACTGTGGATTTTATTGAGCAACCAGTAGATAGGCTTGCCGATAAAGGTCAGCACGCTGTAATCAACGGTTAGCTCAAGCCCTGGCGCAACTTTTTCCATAACTGGCTGAATTTTCGGGCCCGAAAATAAGCGGGAAACAAATTGTGCTTCTGTGTTGTTGGCGACAGTCACTGGCGGCGAATAAGAGCCGATGACGTAACGCTCATCTTTTAAATGTTTGGTGTAAAAGTGGTTTTCTGATTCTGCGGGTGGAATCCACGCCGAGGCAAAATAATGCTGAATCATGGCTGCCCAGCCACCTTGGGTGGCGACATCCAGATTATCATCAACCATATCGTCAAAAGCGATTTTTTTGTATTTTTCTTTATCGGTATAAACAACGCCGCCGTCATAGGCCCGCATACCTGCGGTTAGCATATTGCCGGAATTTTCGCTAAACGGCACTCTTAATAATTGGCTGTATTGTCTTCCAGACCAGTCTTTGCCACTGTTATTCTTGACGTTTTGATTGAGCGTGATCTCGTAACTGCCGCGCTTGAAGATGAATACTTTAGTAATGGACAGACCATTGTTATCCGTCCATGTCAACGGGACGCTAAGGCTATCTTGCCCCTCAGCGAGGACGTAACTACTTGCTTG
>JABFSV010000013.1 GCA_013140405.1 Methyloglobulus sp.
TCGGCTGGGTTGTTTTATTGAAACGCCTTTGGAAACTGCCTCGGGTTAATGACCAACTCAACTTCTATCTTCCCGACGCTCGTTTGGGCATTTATGCATACTGATTTACTGAGTAGACTCTAATTAAGGGAAATCCTATCCTTAAGCAAACCAGCAAATGATGGAGGAAAAATGAAATCTATTACGCCTACACCAAAACCTAGCACTTTATTCGTGCTTATGGCTGAGTTTGGAACGGGGTTCATTCGAATTGAAGATGTTGCAAAAAAATATTTTAACCACGAACCGGATACAGCTAAAAAAGTTGCCGCAAAAAACGAGTATCCATTTCCTATTATCGAAATTAAAGTGCCTAAAAAAACAAATACAGGCGAGATTAGGCAAAATAAGCGGGGTGACTTTAATGTTTCAACACGCGTCGTAGCCATAGAAGATCTGGCTAAATGGCTAGACAACCTTAAAGAACAAGCAAAAAAAGAATACGATTTGGTAAGCTGACCACACTATATTCGCACGATGAGCATTTTATATGTTTATATATTATTGATAAATAATAAGTTATATTTTAATCAGTCCAATACACTAGGGGGCTACGCAAAATCTATGCGAGGGGATGTTGCTACTTTGCTGGATATTGCCCTGCATATTTACGAAAAAGACTTGATATTTTAGGATATTTTGTACGCTACACTGCTCGTTATTCACACGTTCACTTTCATCGTGTGTTATTTATGGGTTGGGCTATGGCAAAACCAATAAAGAACAGAAACGACATCACATGATACCGGATATTCATTCAAAAAAAGATTGAAAGGTGTTTTAATTGGTGAGTCCAGGCATCTTCAAGGTCTTTGCGAAGCAACATAAAGATTTTGAATCCTGAGAGGCCGTGTAAAAGAGGTTTTTGAAGTTAGGATTGCATCAGCGCACCGAAGGCGGCCTTAACGTCCATAAATATCGGATTTCAGGCAAAAACAATAGCGGCACGGTCATGGGTGTTTTGCTAAAGGATCGACAGTATCAATTTTGCTACTTTTCATCAAAAACAATTAGAATGATATTTTTGTAAGCAAAAAAGCTGAGAGGGTATTTGCAAATGAAGTCGACGCTAATCCAGAAACTGGATGATAAACAAGCCATTATAGGCATAGTGGGGTTGGGTTATGTTGGCCTTCCGCTGACGATACGTTACTGTGAGGTAGGTTATAAAGTCATAGGCTTTGATATCGATCCGACTAAAATCAGTGTATTGGAACAAGGCAAAAGCTATATAGAGCATATTCCAGGTAGCGCTATACAAGCGGCTGTTGCTCAAGGTTTTGAAGCAACCACCGATTTCTCCCGCGTATCAGAAGCCGATGCCTTGATTATTTGTGTACCGACCCCGCTTAACCAATACCGTGAACCGGACCTTAGTTTTGTCACCAATACCACCGATGCCTTATTACCCTATCTAAGACCTGGGCAAGTCGTTTCCCTGGAAAGCACCACTTATCCAGGAACAACCGATGAAGAATTGTTGCCCAGAGTTGAATCCACAGGTCTCAAGGTGGGTGAAAATGCTTTTTTGGTGTACTCACCAGAACGCGAAGATCCCGGTAATGCAAACTTTAGCACGTGCACTATTCCCAAGGTTTGTGGTGGTTTTACGCCAGCCTGTCTTGAGGTTGGCATGGCTCTTTATGGGCAGGTGATCGACCGGGTTGTACCCGTCAGTTCCACGCGGGCAGCGGAGCTAACCAAGCTGCTGGAAAATATTCACCGTGCGGTAAATATCGGTTTGGTCAATGAAATGAAAATAGTCGCCGACAAAATGGGTATAGATATTCATGAAGTTATTCGGGCGGCGGCAACTAAACCTTTCGGCTTTGTGCCTTATTACCCAGGGCCAGGACTCGGTGGACATTGCATCCCAATTGATCCTTTTTACCTGACCTGGAAAGCGCGTGAATATGGTGTGCATACACGGTTTATAGAACTGGCAGGTGAAGTGAATTCGGCTATGCCCGATTACGTTATAGCCAAAGTGGGGGCTGGGCTGAATGCCTTGAAGAAGTCGATCAATGGCAGCCGCGTGTTGGCATTGGGCATTTCCTACAAAAAGAACGTCGATGATATGCGCGAATCTCCTTCAGTTATGCTGATGGAAAAATTGCGTGATCTTGGTGCGGATGTTTCGTACAGCGATCCGCATGTTCCTATTTTTCCAAAAATGCGTCGGCACAAGTTTGAACTAAGCAGTGTGCCGCTCGACTACGAGACGATAGCCAGCTACGATTGTGTTTTATTGGCGACAGATCACGATAAGTTTGATTATGAACTCATCAAAAAAGCGGCTAAGTTGATTGTCGACACCCGTGGGCGTTATCTGCAACCTTCACCTCATATTATCAAGGCTTGAGCATGCTTACCAAACCTAACCTCTTGTAGATAAGCATATTTACTGACATTATTAGCTAGCGCCACATTGCCAGAAACTAATATTTACCTTTTGAAAAAAGGTTAGAACGGCCTCGAATAAGGAGTGAGCGTTTTGATCATATGATTGAGGAACAAACCAAGAGCTTTGTTCCTCAATCAATTAGCGTGACTATCACATCCAGGATCTATTGTTCCTGAACACCGTATCCCAACGGTATCGATCATGCGCTTGCCCCCCATCAATTCTACCTTAGCAAATGATAACAGGCTTATGGCAAGAAAAATAAGAGTACACATTTAGCTGAGGCTGAAGCCGATTGTTTATCTAACACTTTTTAATTGAGAGTGATTCTCAAAAATATCTTTATTCTTATCTTTCCTCAAATAACCCCTTAAAAAATAGCTTTTAGCAGGCTAAATATTTTCTATCTTTCCATTAATTTTTCAATAACTTAAACTCATATTTTCAGCCTTACTCCCTTACTGATTATTCTCTGGAAATCAGCAATTTTTAAATTACTAAAATACACATTTTGTCAAATTGAGCTTTGAATTATTACAAGTATATGAACGTTTTTGATTTTTTTTGGAATATACGTGGGACAGAGGATTGAAAGGTATGGTTATTTCAGTCAAGCACAACGGGTAAACAAATCGCCAGTTGTTTCCGTGTAACCTAAGAAAAACGAACTTTATGAACACAGAAAACATAAAAAGAAAAATCGTTGTTTATTCCCATGATACGTTTGGTTTAGGCAATATCAGGCGGATGCTGGTGATCGCTCAATCGTTGGTTGAGTCAGATCCCAACACGTCTGTGCTTATTTTGTCAGGTTCGCCTATGCTCCATG
>JABFSV010000292.1 GCA_013140405.1 Methyloglobulus sp.
TTAGCAGGAACAACCTGTATCAATTTGCCCTTAGCCCAATGGATGATGTGGCAGAAATTACCCAGAAAGCCGCGTTGGATGGCCATAAAAAAGCGGTGTTGCTTGTCCCTGATAATGAGCAAGGCAAGCGTATTTCTTCTTATTTTACCGAATACTGGCGTGCACTTGGGGGTACAATCCTGAAAAAGGAAGCCTATGATCCTAAGCAGATTGATTTTTCTACCGCTATCAAAAGCCTTGTCGGCCTTGACGAAAGTCAACCCCGTTTAGATAACAGCCAACCCCCCAATCCTTCTGCTAATGATGATCTTCATAAAAAAGACGATGTTGATGTCCTGTTCTTAAGCGCTTATGGCAAAGAAGGAAAGAGCATTAATACACAACTGCTACAGGCAGGTAATCTCCCTGTTTATGCCATGCCAACTATTTACTCAGGCTTGCCTGATTCAGTTAGCGATACGCCGCTAAACGGCATCACATTTTGCGATACGCCTTGGCTATTTAACGGCGCATACACTGGCGAACTCAGCATGATGTCGCTCAAAGACATTTTGAACCAATTCCCCAGCTCTTATATACGCCTAGTGGCAATGGGCATTGATGCTTACCATCTTGCGGGAAAATTAACGGCCCTAAACACTGCGCCTTATTCTGGAGCGACTGGTAATCTCTCGCTTGCATCCGATAACCGTATCAAACGTCAGTTGGTTTGTGCCAAGTTTGCGATGGGGCAGCCAGAACTTATTGGCTTTGCCCACAGTCCATCTGAAGGCGATTATAGCGGTGCAGCCAAATCGGGTGGTGTTACTCCTGCTTCCATACAATAGTGCTAAGTTCACTTAAAACGAAAGCCGCGCATTTGCTGCGTGGTAAAAGCGCGGAAGATCAAGCGCATGTCTTTTTGCTTAACAATGGATTGCAGCCAGTTTGCCGGAACTATCGCTGTAAGCAGGGCGAACTTGACTTGGTGATGCGCGACCAGCAATCTTTGGTGATAGTTGAGGTTCGCTACCGAAAGTCTGACGTTTACGGTAGCGCGCTTGAGAGTATTACGCCCAGTAAACAAGCCCGTATCATAGCGGCTACACAGCACTATTTATCGACACAGCGGATTGATTGCCCGCTGCGCTTTGATGTGGTTGCCATCTCCGGAAATGACGAAATCAACTGGATAAAAAACGCTTTTTAAACAATATACTTATGAGCTTACAAAACCGTATTATCAACCATTTTACCGACAGCATCCAAACCAAGCAGGATGCTTTAGGAGAATTGTGTGAACTTATCGAAGTGGCCTCGCAACGCATGGTAGCGGCGCTATTGAACGACCGCAAAATTTTAACTTGCGGCAATGGGCGCTCCGCAGCCTGTGTCCAATTATTGTCGTCTGCGCTGTTGAACCAGTTTGAGCGCGACCGCCCCTCCTTACCCGCTATTGCACTGACGATGGATGTGGCGACATTAACAGCTATTGCTAGCGATGATAGCTATGAGGAAGTGTTTTCCAAGCCTATCAGGTCATTAGGGCAAAGTGGTGACGTATTAGTGGCTTATGCCGACAGTAATCATTCCAATATTGCCAAGGCAATCACCGTATCCCAAGCCAAAGACATTTCCGTCATCGCTTTGATAGGCGAAAATAGCGAAGGAATTTCTGCTTTATTAACTGAACGGGATCTGGAAATACGGATTCCTTCCAGCTCGGCAATCCGTACGTATGAAGTCCATGTGTTGATTACGCATTGCTTATGCGATTTGATCGACCATCAACTGTTTGATGGCATGGGTTGAATCAAGTTTTATCGTTTATTGAGATTGCTGCTGCCGTCCATATTGCCCGTTTGCCAATACAGTAAAGGCCAGCCCGAATTGAGTTCAGCCGCAGCAATGACTTCACACACGGCAATTTTGTGGTCACCTGCATCCGTTGTATGGCTGAGTTTGCAATCAAAATAAGCCAAGCTGTCGGATAATACAGGTGCTATTGTTTTTCCGGATTGCCAGCGGTAAGTCGTCATTTTCTCTCTTACGCCTGAACTTCCGAAATGTGCTGCAATGGCCAGATGATCCTGCCCCAAGACATTGACCGTACATTCGCCGCTGGCCTGTAGTAGTTTATAAGAATAATGTTCGGGATTAATGCTGAACGCGATCATGGGTGGGGCAAACGAAACCTGCATTACCCACGCTGCGGTAAAGGCATTTTGCTCTGAACCATTGGCTACTGAGATTACGTAAACACCGTGGGTGATTTGTTTGGACAATAGGCTGGTATTTTCAATCATGATATCTCCGATTAAGCCGTCACCAAATTTATCCGCATACTTAAGTCAATCGCCCTGATGTTTTTGGTCAATGCGCCGATGGAAATATAGTCAACACCTGTTTCGGCAATGCTGCGAATGTTTTCCAATGTGATATTGCCTGAGGCTTCCAGCTCAATCGCGTGTTGATTCATGGCGACTGCCGTACGCATATCAGCCAAAGAAAAGTTATCCAGCATAATCCGGTCTGGTTTTGCCGCACTTGCCTCTTGAAATTCTTGTAATGACTCCACCTCCACCTCCACTTCGACAGAAACAGACGACTGTTGCCGCGCCATTTGCACGGCTTTGGCTATAGAACCTGCGGCAATAATATGGTTTTCCTTAATTAATACACCGTCATACAAACCTATTCGATGGTTATAGCAACCACCACACGCGACGGCATATTTTTGGGCTTTCCTTAACCCTGGGATTGTTTTTCGGGTGTCCAGCACTTTGCATCCCGTCCCAGCAACCGCATCGGCATATTGCTTTGCAACGGTTGCCGTTGCGGATAAGGTTTGTAACAGGTTTAACGCGGTACGTTCCCCAGTCAATAAGGTTCTTGCAGAACCGCTGAGATTGCACAACGTTGCTCCTGCGCTAATGGCATCGCCTTCTTGTGCCAGCCACAAAATAGCCACATCAGCGGTTAAATGCTTGAAAACCGCATCAAACCAGGGTTGACCGCATAAAACCCTCGCTTCCCGTGTAATGACCACCGCTTCTGCTTGGACGGTTTGAGGGATAATGGCGGCGGTTATGTCACCTGAGCCGATGTCTTCTTGCAGGTAAGCGCTTATGTCTGGCAGGGTTGGCGAGATCATTTATCGACTTTATTCTTCGAG
Source organism: Methyloglobulus sp. (assembly GCA_013140405.1). Taxonomy (GTDB): domain Bacteria; phylum Pseudomonadota; class Gammaproteobacteria; order Methylococcales; family Methylomonadaceae; genus Methyloglobulus. The sequence goes on from JABFSV010000292.1 coordinate 3,155, forward strand.
AATTTCTCTATAATGATGCCCACGATTTGTTTCAGCTGGATCAAAATCCTGTTGATAATCGTCATCAGCTTTCTCAACTTCTCTTCGTAACTACTTTCAGCAAATTCAGCTTTCAACCGCTGGTAATGGAAGCCAATTCCATCTATAAATACGGGCTTGAACAACCACATTTCCAGGATCGAAGTGACCCACATGAACATGAACGAAACAGCCATGCCCATGCCTGCAAAAATCACCAGCCAGGCGAACATCGGGAAGAATTTGGTCAACCACCAGGATAGAATGTCGGCAATCAAGAAGGCATAAGGCATACCGACGGCAATGCACTTGTATTTAACGCTAGTCGTTTCCGCAAAACTGAAAATAATCCCGACAAACATAAAGATAAAGCTGATGCCAAACATGTGGATATGTGACCCGCGCGTCAGTGACGCAAGCGTAGCGCCCTCATCTTGGGTGGTCAACGCTTTTAATTGGGAAAAATCATTGAAGTTTGGGATGCCTGAAGCCTCTTTGTTATGGCACATCACGCAGCGTTCCTGGATGATTTTTTCGATGCCGTCAGCTTTATAATCATCGAAGTTCGCACCATCCCTAACCCATTGGATGATTTCAAAACGCTGCTGTTCGGAAGCATTTTCCTTCATTGAACCGTTAAGTTTCTGCTCCAATACCGTTCCAGAGCGGTTGCCGTAATAGCTGTAAACAATGTCATCAACCGACAAGCCGAACTTACCGTCAGCCATACCGTGGGTCAGCAATATCTGGATCAATGCGAACATATAACCGATACCGACGGTAATCAGGTAGCCGGTAAACAACACCTTGATGGGGGTGTCATGGTCTTTTAGGGGGGTGGATTTTGTTGGCATGATGATCCTAACTATTTGAAAAAAATTAATTTACAGCATGTAAATGGGCTAGGTGGTAGCGAAGCCTAACATTCAAGGTTTCATATTTTGTTGGGATTCTTTGCATTCAGCCCAAATTACGATGCTAACTATCATCGTTTTTGTTCATTTCGATCATATTTCGCCAGAAACGAAACTTTCTCTGTGGATTTTTTTCGTCCAGCACATGCTTCCAGCGATTTAAAACATCTGTATTTAATCTTTGTTGGTCTTGAAATATCTCTGCTTGACGAGATGGCATATTCGTTATCCAGAAAATAAATAAAGGATCAAGAAACGGAATTATCGCAATGATTGAATAGCTAATTTTAAAAAATAATATATCGCCCGATTGCCAAATATAGCGAAGAAGATAAAGAGCTATCAACTCTGAAATTACAAGGCTGATTTCAAACAACGGCATAAAATTATTTACACCGAACTCATGAAAATAGCTTCAACTTGTAGATTGCTGTAGTTTTTATCCTAATTTGCGCTCACCTGCGAATACTGATACCGATTCTTAATAGCTTGTGCCAATTGATGCACTGCCATCGCGTATTTATTGCTGTTGTTGTAACGTTTGATGACCTTGAAGTTAGGATGTACGCGCCAGTATTCCATGCCTTCGTAGGTGCTTAATTCGATGACGGACGCGCCATAGGAATCACTGGCTGGTTGCGCGACTGGGCTTTTGTAGTTCCAGCCGCTGCGGGAGAAATAATGTGCGACGCTGCCGATGGCATCATTAGGTTGCCAAAGGTCGCGCCGTCCGTTTTGGTCGAAATCGACAGCAAGTTTACGGAAACTGCTGGGCATAAATTGTCCCAATCCCATCGCTCCCGCCCAGGAACCGACGGGCTGGCGTGGGTTGTAGCCTTCTTCGCGGGTCATTAGCAGGAAGTTTTCCAATTCCGACTGAAAATATTTTGATCGCCTATGGGTGTCGAACGATAACGTCGTCAAGGCATCGAAAACGCAGGTTTTGCCTATGTTTTTGCCAAAATAAGTTTCCACGCCGATGATACCGACTATATATTCGGGATCAACGCCATAAGCGCTGCTGGCTTTGCTGATGGTATTGGCATTATTGCGCCAGAATTCCACGCCATTGCTGATGTGTTGCTCAGTGAGGAATTTACCGCGATAGCGTGACCAACTGCCAGGCCGTGCCGGGCCGGAATTGCTGGACGACGGGCCTTCCAGTTTGATGACCGAATCCAGCCGGCTAGCTTGTGCAAACAGCCTTTGCAAATAAGATTCAGAAAAGCCATGTTTGTCAACCATGTGTTGGATGAAACTTTTTACCGGATAGGAATTTGCATAATTGCCAGCCGTGCCGTAGGAATCGCCAGAAGAATGGCTGTAAGAATCGTATGAGCCATAAGATGGCGCTTTTGGCTGATACGGGTTGGACTGTTGTGTAGGCAAGCTCGGTTTAACAGGTGCTGTGGCCTGTGGGTAGTTTGTGGTTTCTGGATACGCGCTGTAATCCGTGGCTGGATCACTGGCACATCCAGATAACAATACAATCGCCAGCCTGATAAAGTGTTTATTGATTGAGTTTGTCACGAGACTACCTTCCACTACAAAGTTGTTAATGCCGTTTACTGGTGAATTATGACCGTTACTAACGGAGCTTAAGCCACTACCACTAGCTGTTCTTACTATATTGTATACAATCAACCTTCTCTCAAGCCAGCTTGTTCGGCAACTAAAAAACAGTCGTTTTTCAAGCTGTTGTACTAACGATCAGCAAGTCCTTGAGCTATCTCATCCTGGAGTTTTTTAATCGTACTAATTGGGTCTGCTGCTGTGCGGATAGGTCTGCCGATTACCACATGATTGGCACCGCTGATAATGGCGTTACGGGCGGTGGCAATGCGTTTTTGGTCATCTTCTCCAGGTACGCTGGATTCAGGACGTATCCCAGGCGTGACAATAAGAAAATTGTCGCCTAAATCATTTCGCAACGGCTTTGCTTCCAATGCTGAAGAAACTACCCCATCACAACCTAACTCAAGGGCTTTCTTTGCACGGATTAGCACCAAATCCTCAACGGAACCCGTTAGCCCCATCTGCCGCATATCCGATTCATCAAAACTGGTCAACACGGTCACAGCCAATACTTTGACGTTGCCACGGTCAGAAACTGCGGCCCTGATAATCGCATCATTTCCGTGAATTGTAGTAAAGCTTACCCCTCGGTCTTTGACTTGCTGGACGGCGAGATGGACTGTTTCGGGTATGTCAAAAAATTTCAGGTCGAGCATGACCTTATTGCCACGGTCGATGATGAAATCGACGATATCCCACCAGCCCGCCAAAAACAGTTCCAGGCCAACCTTAAAAAATTTTATGTCGCCATCCAGCTTTCTGACCAACTGTTTTGCCTCTTCTGGAGTGGGGACATCAAGCGCGAAAATGATTCGCTCGTTCAGGTTAATATTGTTCACAAGATCGACGTGGTAGGGATTAATTAAAGTTAAGGAATGCTACCACACAACGTAGACTTAAGAAACTTGGCAAGGCAGGTATTGGTAGGCAACTTGTTGTTTCCAAAAAACGATATAATAAGGCGCAAGGCTAAAGGTGAAAGTTGAAAACAGCGTCTTTTAGCCAATTGTATTTTGCCTTGAAACTCGACCATGCACATAAACCAACATTGGCTGAATGAAGCCACTCAAGTTTCTTCGCCTAATTTCGATGACCGGGCAAACCCGGACGATATTTCTTTGCTTGTCATCCACTGCATTAGCTTGCCGCCGGGGGAATTCGGCAACGCTTGCATAGATCAGCTATTCTGTAATCAACTTAATCCTGGCAAGCATCCTTATTTTAAGGAAATTTTTCAGCTCACAGTGTCATCCCATCTGCTTATTAAGAGAACGGGTGACATTGTGCAGTATGTGGCGTTTGACAAACGCGCTTGGCATGCGGGGCAATCTTGTTATGAAGGGCGCGAGCATTGCAATGATTTTTCCATAGGCATAGAACTTGAAGGGACGGAGATTGTCCCTTATACGGACGTACAATATGTGCAGCTTGCCGCTGTGGTTAAGACCTTGTTGGATGCCTATCCCAGTTTATCAACCGAACGGATAACCGGTCACAGCGACATCGCCCCAGCACGCAAGACTGACCCTGGCGAATCATTTGACTGGCAGAAATTTTATTGTTTATTGGGAAAATAATGTCACATTGATTAAGATATAAAAGAAGAACAAGCTAACAGTTTTGAGTGCTAAAGTGCTTATATCCTGTAGCCAGTTTATTCTTTTTTACCGTTGATGATACGGATTATTTGCAGAATCTCTACCTTAACTACTGAATCGTAACGAGTTGGACGGAATCCTTAGCTTAATGATGCTTATGTTAGATAAATCACAAATACAACTATTTTACAGAAATGCGAGTATAGCTTTGCTCGCCCTGTTTTTTCCTTCATTAACGATGGCGGCAGAAGAATTGGGAAAAGCCACTGCACAACCCATGGATTTGACTGGGGGGTGGGTGGGAACTATCGCCCTCATTTTATTTGCGGTTGCCTACTTTCTGGCGATGGTTGAAGAGGCGACCGAATTACGAAAATCAAAGCCTATGGTATTTGCTGCTAGCCTTATCTGGGTTTTAATTGCTGCCGTTTATGCCAATAAGGGCATCAGCGAGCAAGCGGGACAGGCGTTTCGTGCCACTCTGGAAGGCTATGCTGAACTGTTTTTGTTTATTATGGTTTCGATGACTTATCTTAATGCCATGGAAGACCGGAGCGTGTTCGAAAGGTTACGGGTATGGTTGTTGAGCAAAAATTTCAGTTATCGCCAATTATTCTGGATCACTGGCTTCCAGGCGTTTTTTATTTCGTCTGTCTGCAACAATTTAACGACTGCCTTGCTGATGGGGTCAGTGATTGTCGCTATGGGCAAGGATAGCCCTCGATTTGTCACTTTATCCTGTATTAACGTGGTAGTGGCAGCCAATGCCGGAGGCTCGTTCAGTCCTTTTGGTGATATTACGACGCTTTTAGTCTGGCAAAAAGGCGTAGTGCCATTTAACGATTTCTTTTCACTGTTGGTTCCAGCGCTGGTCAACTTGATTGTACCGGCTGCCATTATGCATTTCTTCATTCCCAAGGAAAGTCCGGCAGCACTCCTTGAATCTCAACCTATGAAGCGCGGCGGCTGGGTAATTATTGGTTTATTTGCCTTAACCATTGTTACCTCTGCCTGTTTCGAGAACTTCCTGAGCTTGCCACCTGCGGCAGGTATGATGCTTGGCCTGACCTATCTTAAGTTTTTCAGTTTTTACATGGAACAAGTCCCTGCACATGCAACTGATATTGAAGATGAGCAACCGATTATCAAGGCTTCAGACAAACAAAACCAGCAAAAAGCAGTTGCCACAGATGAAAAGGCAGCTAAGTCCAGCTACATAGATTATTTTGCCCCCATGAAGGTAATGAACAAGCAAAAGAAGGCTCAGAATATTGATCAGCCTTTTGATGTTTTCCACACTGTTGCAAATTTAGAATGGGATACGCTGCTGTTTTTCTATGGTGTCATGGTCGCTGTTGGTGGATTAAGCTTTATCGGTTACTTGAGCTTGGCATCCGAGCTTTTGTACGTTGGGGTCGATCCGACAGTGGCCAATATCTTAGTCGGGATTGCCTCGGCTTTCGTCGATAACGGCACTATCATGTTGGCAGTATTGACGATGGCGCCCGATATTTCGCAAGGACAATGGCTATTGGTCACATTGACTGCGGGTGTTGGTGGTAGTTTGTTGGCGGTCGGGTCTGCTGCTGGTGTTGGTCTAATGGGGCAAGCCAAGGGAGTGTATACCTTTACCAGCCATTTAAAATGGACTCCTGCAATCGCGTTAGGCTACATAGCAAGCATTGCCGCGCATTTTCTGATGAATGGGCGCTATTTCTAGAAATAAATGTTTTTGGTTCATTCAGCATTCAGCCAACGGTTGATATGCTTTAGCCAATAATTTTTTAACGGGAGAAATAAATGAACACACATGCCAAGGTAATCGCCTTATCGGGTTTGGTGATGTTGTTGTCTGCGTGCGGCTCTCAGCATAGGCCTTACAACTCATATCCCAGTAATGGTGGGTATTACCCTAATAGTGGATCGTATTATCCTAACAATGGGGGATATAATTCCGGCTATAGTAATTACCCCAGTTATCCTAGTGGCGGCTCTTATTATCCAGGTTACGGAAATTATCAGAACCATCATAACCATTACCCTAGTTCATCAGGATATTGGGGTCAAGGCAAACCTTATAACGGGTACAATTCCAGTAATAATTACTATCAAAACAACAATAATTATTACAATAATCCTAAGCCTTATCCTTCTCATCCAACACCTAGCCACAACGGGCATCAGTATGGCAATTACCCGCCGCCAAGGGTAGATGGTCACACTGACCGAAGAATGTGGTATGGGCAAAGCCAAGGCCACAACAATCGCCCGCCAGAGAGGAATGAATGGCAAGGCCGGGAACAACCGGAATCCAGGCCACGGCCTATGCCCAGTCGAGATGAGGTCAGGCGACCTGAGAGCGTGGAGGATCATCGTGGCGAATGGCAGGGTCGCCCAGAGCAAGCCCAACCAAGACCTGAACCCAGGCCGCGGCCTATGCCCAACCGTGAAGAGGTCAGGCAAGAACCAGTCAGGGTAGAAAGCCAACGCCCAGTTCCTAGCGGTTGGCAAAGTCGCCCTGAGCAGTCTCAACCAAGACCTGAGTCCAGGCCGCAACAGCCCGTTCAGGCTGAAAGGTATTCGCCGCCCCCACCTCCACCGCCAGCAAGGGAGTCGCAACCACAACCAAGGTCCGAAGCGCGAGAAGTTGATAACAGGAATCGCGATAACGAAAGACGTCAACAACGTCCAAGTAACAGGTAAAAAACTGTTTTTCAGAAGCCTGTAACACATTCCCCTGTGTTTTCGACAAGGCAGGGGAAGCCCGCCGGAATGCCAGTTTTATTATGTATTCGCCTTATTCGGGCAAGATAAAATCCCCTGCAAGAAGCTAATTTTCAGGTCGATGAGCGTGATCGCTCGCATCGGCAAATTTTTGCGATATAAGTTATTGTTCCAAAATAGCTTTCAACAGCCTGTTTAAGGTGATTGCATTTGCCCCGTGTATCGCCTAAACTTCGGCTCTGGCTTAAAACGTCATTTCGAACCGTTGTGGCACAACTACCTGATTTATAAGATCGCTTAGATAACAACTATAAAAAACGCGATGGAAAATCGACTCCTTACCAAGCTAAAAAGCGGCGGAATTGGCCGTTTAATCAATATTGTCCAGACCCTGTTCGTCAGTTTGCTGCGAATCTGGTCTATCCCTATCGTGCTGCTGCTCAGTTTGGCATCAGGATTCACCACGTTTTATGGGATGTCCTACTTTATTACGCCCTGGATTGCGCTCATAATTACCGTTGCAATTCAATCTATTATCGTCATCTGTTCATTTGAGCTGGCGGGAATCCACTGTAAGGCCAATCGGTTACGCTATTTTAGCGTCGTGGTTTCGTTGATTATTGCTTTTGTGGCCTCCATGTCGTTTTCTTATTTCAAATTCTATGAAATATCGGAACATGACACGATCCGCATCGACCGTATCAATGAAGTGGGGAGTCAGGTCGATGATTACTTAAAAAAACTGGTTGTGGTAAAAAGCGGTGTATTGGCCCAGCAAAAAATCGAACTGGAAAAGCTGGCAAAAGAAATGTCCCAAGCCTATTTTGGCTCTCATCCTGATATTCCGCCCCAATACAGAAATGAAGTCGGTGAGGGGCCGGTATGGCGGCATATCAACTCGATTTATCAGGATAAAAAGGCGCAGTTAGCCCAACTCGAACAGCAATTTAGCTTAGTTGACCAATCTGTGGCGACACTCCAAATGGGCCTTAACAAATTGGATAGTGATCCTAGTCATAGCGAGCAAGCCTATCAAGAGATTTCCCAGGGTTTGCATAAAGTGCAACTGGAATTTAACCAGCTAACCGCTAAGTACCGCACCGATTTGCCTTCTGCGCCCATCCTGATGACTTATTCGCAGTTCACAGAAACGGTCAAGCCTTCCGTCAACAACTTGCCCAAATTTACCCTGTTCCCTTTGATTATCGCCGGAATGGTGGATTTTTTTACCGTGCTGCTCTCTTATCGCTTGGAATTTTCAGCGCCAGGGCCGTTGACTGAACAGGAAGAAGAGCTGGTTTTTGAATGCCTCAAGCAATTCAGTGAATTCCGCATCAATGAAAATGATGCCGTGGAAATTATCATTGAAAAAACTGACATCGAACGCGCCCGACATTATGTCGATTGGCCGCGAATGTTTGCCGTCGGCTTGTTGCTAAGCCGTGGTTTTTTGCGTAAGGTGGATGAGCGGCGAGTGGAGTTTGCACCGAACCTTTATCCCTTGATTGCAGAGAAAATGGGCGAAAAGTTACAAAAAATCAAAGCCCAAACTTCCGAACAAAATAGTACACGCAACGGTTAAGCTATGAACCCAGAAAAATCGCCATTGGAGCTGTGGTTAGCGGAAATTAGCGCTAATGCCGATGCACTCAGCAATACCTGGGATCCAGGTTTTGATGGCGGTCGGCAAAT
>JABFSV010000117.1 GCA_013140405.1 Methyloglobulus sp.
ATCCAGCCCTACTCGAACCTATTTATGCCCCCATCATCAAGCTGGTTTTCGAGGACAGGATATATAAACTTCCAGATACACAGCTTAAGTTTTGCAACACGAAACCCAACATTGAATTCATGGGGGTTTGGGATACCGTAGCGGCTGTTGGCCTACCTTACGATGAAGCCACAGATTTTTTGGATAAATTTATTTTTCGTTTCCAATTTCGGGACCACAAGCTACATGAGAAGGTCAACAGGGCTTGCCATGCTATTTCAGTTGATGACGAGCGCCAATCGTTTCATCCTTTATTGTGGGAAAACGATACGCGTATTGAACAAGTCTGGTTTCCTGGCGTACATTGCAATGTAGGCGGCGGCTACCCGCAGCAGGGGATGTCGCTGGTCACGCTTGATTGGATGATGAAAAAAGCAGAAGACGCAGGCATTAAATTTGTTGCCAACGATGTTATTTTTGTTAAAGACAGAAAATACACCTTCGATAAACTCTACAATTCCCGCGCTGGAATAGGTGTTTATTACCGCTATAAACCTCGAAACATTGCCAAAATTTGCGAAGACAACAAAATCAAGACCCCTAACATCCATGTAAGTGTTTTTGAGCGCATATCCCAAAGTATTTTTGGCTATGCTCCGGGCAATCTCCCTACGACTTTCGAAGTTATTGATAATGAAGGTGGCTTACACAAAAACTCCCAAAAGATAGCCAATTTCGTTAGCGAAAACCTCGCACCCAAGACATTATTGGATCAAGTGGCAAAATACATCTACCCACGAAATATCCTGTATTACGTATTTTGGACGTATTCAATTCTGACCCTGTGGTGGTTGGTGAGGTGGGATCTTGCCAATCCAGAAATAGGACTATTCGGCACCCTGAAAATCTTAATTTCCCCCGATGGCTTGCTGGACAAGTTAGTCATGCTGATTTGGGAACATCCCAGCCTTATCGTTCTTGGTGTGATTATTTTTGGCGGCACCATCTATGTCAGAAAAAGAATGGAAGGTATTTTTTCAAAGTTTTGGTCAGCACGCCGCGCCAATTTGGCAAACTTATTAAAGTAACAAATCGAACCTGACCCTGAGCTATCCATCGCTCAGGGTCAGTCGATTAGCTAAGCAAACTACATTCTTTATCGAGTTTTCAAATGCAAAAAATAAACCTATTGAAACTTTACCCTATTCCGGCTTTTTGCAGTCAAGCCGCCCTTGCCGAAAACAGAGTTGATAACTAAGCTGAATCGCCCAATATTTGTAGGATTCCTCAATATCATCCAATTCGTTAGTCGAACCTATCAAGGTTTTGCCGCCAGCACGGGCATCGGCAGAAGCCATCAGCAAATCGCCTGTGGCTGAATCTAAGATCTTACCTTCGATGCTGGCTTTACCGACAAATGATTCCGTCCCAGTAACCAGATGTTTGAGGGCTGATAAAGTGCGGGCAGAAGGGTAAACAGAGGAAAACATATCCAGCAATACTGTCGATGTCTCCACATCAGTAATGGCAAATTGCACAAGCAAGGTATCTGCCCCAGGTTTATTGACCAACCTGAAGCCTTGTTTTAGGGCTTCTTGCATCCGATAGTCCAACAACTCTTTCAGCCGATAATTGTCGGCATGGGTCATTTCATTCAATTCGGAATCCGGTATTTTCTTGATAACCACTGGTTCCAATATAATCTTCTTATACCTCGCCCAATTGACTCCTTTTTTCCAGTAGCTTAACAAGGCTTCATCTTCATTGCCTTCTTTTAGCATGGAGTAATCTCCGAGAAAATCAGTGGTCTCGACGTTCCGGGCTTGATAAGTCCTGGCACAGCCAGTCACAACCAAGAAAATGGCAAAAACAGCAAGGTATTTGCTAACAGACATCATAAAAATAAACCCACCTAAAAGCTGATAATTCAGCCGATAAGTTTAATCTATTTTTAAATTAGCAATCGATTGGCGGGAAGTTATTAAGAAATTTTAGATTTTCAAGCAACTTGAGCTTACTTGCAGAAGATTACGTTTAGTGCATATAAAGCAAGGCCTGGTTTAACGTGTCTATTTGCTAAACCAGGCCTCAAAAAAGCCTATTCCTTGGCGGATATTGGCGACTTATCCTGATAGATACGTCCTAGTAGCGCCAACCCATTCCATTTCCTAAAAACGAGCCTGCTGCTGCGCCTAAACCGGCCGCCAGCGGATGTCCATTACCCAGCTCATATCCAAATACTGTCCCTACCACGCCGCCTGCCAAACCCTGGTGTGAGCGGTTATCATAGCCACCTTGGTACTGAGGTTGGGGTGGATAGTACTGCTGCGGTTGTTGGTAATAATAGTTTGCCTGTGGTTGTGGATAGTAATTATTCACCTGCGGTGGTTGTGGGTAATAATTGTTTACTTGCGGCCTTCCCCAACCATGATGGCCGTGGTGATGCCCACCATGGTGGTGGCCATGATGACCCCAGCCGTGATGTCCACGCCCACCCCAATCATCATCCGCAAATGTTGCAGAAGAAAACAATACGGCTAACGCCGCCAATTGAATCAAATAAAGTGCTTTTTTCATGGCATTATTCCTATTTAGTTATTGTCAATGTTATTAAATGAAGCTTGTTTGTTTCTATCTTTGGTAGACATTTTACTGATTGAACATGAATGGTTGCTTAATAACAAAACTAAATACAAGGTGTTATTTAACGTCTACCAGACACTTCATTACCTATCAAAGAACCTGCCGCCGCACCGACGCCTGTCGCTAACGGGTTACCATTACCCAATTCGTATCCTATAACGCTGCCGACCACACCACCCGCCAAGCCTTGATGGGAACGCCCATCCTGGTAGACAGGGCGCGGTGCCGGGCCATAATAACCAGGCTGGGCATAGCGTTCACCATGATGCCTGTGGTGGTGGCCGTGTCCTCGCCCACGGTCGCCACCTGATGCGTAGGAAACATTGGCACAAAACATGGCCAATGCCGTTATTTGACATAATAAAACCAATCCTTTCATCTCTACCTTTATATATAAGTTCATTGTTAATTCGGCTAAAAGCCCAGTTTGTCTATTACTACGCGCTAATCATATATGGAGCGGACTTAACGATCACTTAAAGTTCGTACGTCAAACAATTTTTTTTTCAACCCCCAATAACATGCCGTATCCAAATAAAAAACCACCCTAAAATCAAGCTAATCACGTAACCATGATAGCTATTGTATAATGCCCACAATGGACACTCCCACGATACCTGTTCTAACTCAAACAACCATGAAAAAGCCTACCCACGTTTGACTTAATAACAGCAGTAAGCGGAACTAAATCCTCACCAAACTATACTTACCTGTACATTAATCCCGACAAACCGATCTAAATGAAAAATTTTATCCCCGGACAACGCTGGATCAGCAGCAATGAATCTGAGCTTGGCTTAGGCCTTATCCTTGAAGCCGCTTTCAAGCGTGTTACCGTGCTTTTTCTGGCCAGTAATGAAAAGCGTATGTATGCCGCCGATAACGCGCCACTTACCCGCGTAAGATTTGCGATTGGCGACATTATTGAATCCGTTGATGAACAAAAAATCACGGTTGTAGACCTTATTGAAGAAGACGGATTGATTACCTACGTAGGCAAAGACCAATCGGGACAGGACGTTTATTTAGAGGAAATTGAACTGAACCATAATATTCAGTTCAATAAACCCCAGGATCGGCTATTTACCGGACAAATCGACCCTAACGCCTGGTTTTTATTGCGTTACCAAACCTGGCAATACCAAAAACAACACCAGCAATCGCCTATAAAGGGTCTGCTGGGCGGGCGGACTTCCCTGATTCAACATCAACTTTATATTGCCCACGAAGCAGCCAACCGTGCCGCACCCAGGGTCATGTTGGCTGATGAAGTCGGCTTGGGCAAAACCATCGAAGCCGGATTGATTATCCATCAACGGCTGATTAACGGCCTAAGCCAACGCATCCTGATTATCGTCCCAGAAAGCCTGTTACACCAATGGCTGGTTGAAATGCTCAGGCGTTTCAACCTGCGCTTTAGTATTTTCGATGAAATCCGCTGCCTGGAAGAATCGGGTTCAGATGGTTTTGATGTGGATGAAGACAGCACCACCCAACGGTTCAATCCGTTTGTCAACGAGCAATGTATCCTGTGCAGCCAGGAGTTTTTCTCTGCACACCCACCACGCCAACGGCAAGCAATAGAAGCTGATTGGGATATGGTCATCGTCGATGAAGCCCATCATCTTGAATGGAATCAACAATCTGCAAGCCCAGAATACCAATTTGTGGAACAATTGGGGCTGCGCTCACCTAGCCTGATTTTATTGACTGCAACGCCAGAACAATTAGGCCAAGAAAGCCATTTTGCCCGTTTACGGTTGTTGGATGCCGACCGCTTTTACAGTTTTTCCGCCTTTGTAGAAGAAGAAAAACAGTTTGAACCCATCGCCGATGCCGCAAAACTGTTGTTGGGAGACCAGGTATTAAATACCGAAGTCCAAGCCCAATTGGCTGAATTGCTTAAAGAAGATAACGTCACGCCGCTACTTAACAACCTCAATGACCCCAAAGAATCCGCCGCCGCCCGTGATACCTTATTGAAAATACTGGTCGATCATCACGGCACGGGGCGAATTTTGTTCAGGAACTCGCGCCAAACCGTGCGTGGTTTCCCAGAACGCAAACGCCATGCTTATCCGTTAAGTGGGCAAGCTAATGACGCTGATTGGGAGAAAGATCCCCGCTATATGTGGCTTGTGGGCAAGATACGCCAGCTTTCCGGCCAAAAAGCCTTGCTGATAACCAAACACGCCCAAACCGCCATTACTTTGGAGCAAACCTTAAAAAACCGTGCCGGTATCGCTGCTGGCGTTTTCCATGAAGGCATGTCAATTATCGAACGTGACCGTGCCGCCGCTTATTTCGCCGACCAAGACAGCGCAGCACGCTTGTTGATTTGCTCAGAAATCGGCAGCGAAGGCCGCAATTTTCAATTCGCCCATCATCTCATCTTGTTTGATTTACCGGAAAATCCCGATTTGCTACAACAACGCATCGGGCGGCTTGACCGCATAGGCCAAAGGGAAACCATCCAGATTCACATCCCATATCTTGATAATTCCAAAGAAGAAGTCCTCTATCAGTGGTATGACGAAGGCTTGAATGCTTTCCACAGCAATAATTCGGCGGCAACACGGGTTGCTGAAATACTGCATGAAGACTTAATGGCAGTCGTGGCTAAACCCAACCTCAAGGCTATTGCTGATTTTATTGGCAAAACACAAGAACTGAATGCCGACATAGAAACCCAGTTACAAAATGGCCGAGACCTGCTCCTGGAACTCAACTCCTGCCGCAAAGAAATCGCCATTGACTTGATCGACCAAGTGAATATCCTCGAAAAACAAGGCACACTCTGGCCTTATATGGAAGATGTGTTCGAGTGTTACGGCGTTGAGACTGAGTTCCATTCACCAGATTGCTTTATCATCACGCCCGGCGACCACATGCGGGTATCCGGCTTTCCTGGCTTGCAGGAAGACGGTATTACCGTGACCGTGAACCGCCAAATTGCCCTGGCACGCGAAGATATGCAGTTTTTTACTTGGGAACATCCCACAGTAAGCGCAGCGATGGACTTGGTGCTATCCAGCGAAACTGGCAATGCAGCGATCAGTGTCGTGCGCCACGACGACCTGAAACCCGGCCAATTTTTATTGGAATGCCTGTTTATCATCGAATGCAGCGCCCCCGCGCAATTACAAATAGGCCGCTTTCTACCCGCAACCCCAATTAGAATCCTCATCGACCAGAACTTGAAGGATCAAACACTGGCAATAGAACACCGGAGCTTGATAGCAAACAAGTCATCATTCGATCAGCAACAAATCGTTGAGTTCATCAACAACCAGCGTGAGCATATTACCAAAATGCTCAATCTTGCCGAGCAAAGTGCCAAAACTGACATGCAAACGCTGGTGAATGAAGCCACCAAAACCATGCTGGAAGCGCTGACGGCGGAAATCAAACGGCTAGTACGGCTCAAAAAAGTCAATCCATCCATCAAAGCCGATGAAATTGAATACCTTAAGGATATGACTTTGTTGGCGCATGAAAACATACAGGCCGCGCAATTGAGGTTAGATGCGGTTAGGTTTGTTATTACGAGTTAGGATGCGATGAATACCATACATTTCATTGCTGCGAGACAAACAATAGCCAATCTTTGATAATCTTTGTATTATTAGCTTACAACGAGTTTTATGGAGGTCAAAATGCACGTTTCTTTGACAGAACAACTGGAAAAAATGGTCAAGGCGAAAGTCGCTAGTGGAATGTACAACAACGCGAGTGAAGTAATACGGGAATCCTTGCGTTTTATGGAAGCACATGAAGCGTGGATCTGCCAAATAAAGTTGGATAGACTGAAAAGTGAGGTCAGCAAAGGCTTAGATCAATTGGATCGTGGTGAAAGCGTTGATGGGCGCTCCTTTTTTGAAGAACTCAGCAAGGAATAATGCTTGATGCAAGGGTGTAAGTTATCCAAAGAAGCCCAGCACGATTTAACAGCAATTAAAGATTACACCCGTATAAACTGGGGCAACAAGCAAGCCCAACGCTATGTTTCAGAAATCAAAGAATGTCTTGAAACGCTAGTGATAAATCCCGAACTTGGAAAATCCAGGGATGAAGTTTGTGAGGGTTTACGCAGCATAGGCATTGGTCAACATGTCATTTTTTACCGTATGGGTAAAACGGACATTGAAGTTGCCCGTGTTTTACATGGCAGGATGGATGTGGTGGATCGATTTAGTCATGAATAAATATGGAACTCGTCATTCCGACAGGTATTGCCGGAATACCTTATTATTCCTTCTCCCTTTTGGGATGCCTACATGGATGTAGGTAGTAGGGCAACGCAGGAGCAGTTGCCGAGAGGGTTAGGGTGAGAGGTATTTACTCATTATAGAAATTGAAAGCTACCCAACTAGATGAGAATGGTTTACTTTGACGAATTGAAAACGATACACTGTGTTTGTTCTACTGACTAACACCCAGAAAAAGAACGTGCGGTAGAAACGAGATTATTCATGATTGTAAGCGGAAACATGCCAGATCGAAACAGCGTTCATTTGCATCAAATCAAGTTGACTGGATTTAAATCGATAAAAAACCTCGATTTGAAAATGAACCCAATCAATATACTCATTGGTGCGAATGGTGCGGGCAAATCCAACTTTATTTCATTATTTACTTTCTTACGTTATTTATCCGAAGGTAAGTTGCAAACCTATGTTGAAAAACAAGGTTTTGCAAATACGTTTTTTCATTTTGGTGCCAAAACCACACCCAAAATCATAATTGATATTGAAGTTGGAAATAATGGCTATCATGTAGAATTTGTTCATGGTGAAGCCAATGACGCATTTGTATTCGATAATGAATATTGTACTGTTTCATCTTCACCAAAAAAGTGGGCAATTAAGGGTAAATTGGGGGAAAGCGGCCTACTTCCGGGATCACAAGCGGCGAGTGATTATGTTCGACAGTACAGCCGAGAGTACATGCAAAAATGCAGGGTATATCACTTCCACGATACAAGCCCAACGGCAGGATTTAAACAAGCTCAAAAACTTAGTTCAAGTAGTTTTCTTGCCTCTGATGCCAGCAATCTTGCGCCGTTTCTTCTATTTTTAAGAGAACGCTATAAATCTAGCTATCAAGAGATTGTTTCGACCATTCAAACGGTCGCTCCATTTTTTCATGATTTCTATCTTGAACCGAAGGGTGATAAAAGCGATGAGTCGCTATTATTGCGCTGGACGCATCGCGATCATGACATGCCTTTTTCCGCAAACCAGCTTTCGGATGGAACTGCGCGATTTATTTGCTTAGCTACCTTATTCCTACAGCCAGAACGGTCTCGGCCTAGCACGATTGTGCTTGATGAACCTGAGCTTGGCTTACATCCTGCCGCCCTGAATGTTTTGGCTGAGATTATCAAGTCAATATCAAAAACTAACCAAGTTATCTGTTCAACGCAATCAGTGGCTTTCGCGAATCAGTTTGAGCCAGAAGATTTCATTGTCGTTGACCAAAAAAATGGTGCATCAACTTTTAAAAGACCCGATAGGACTGAACTTGAGCATTGGCTTGAAGATTATGGAATGGGCGATATTTGGACGAAGAACCTTATTGGAGGCCGTCCAGAATGGTAAGGGTAGGGATTTCTGTAGAAGGGCTAACTGAAGAGCGATTTATAAAAATTTTGATTGACCCGCATCTTTCTCCCAAAGGCATATACGTTACACCCGTTTCAATGGATGGAAACGTAAGCATAGATCGTGTAAGGCACGAACTAAAAAATCTAATCTACAGCTTTGATTATGTAAGTACATTCTATGATTTTTACGGATTTAAACATAAAGATGACGGCGAAACTAAACTGACATTGGAAGCTAAAATCAATGAGTCAGTTAAAGTTGAGCTGAGGGAAAAAGTTATCCCTTATGTCCAAATGTATGAATTTGAAGGATTGTTATTTTCATCTCCAGGTGCTATAGCCTCGGTGTTGCAAGATGAATCACTTATCAACTGGGCAAATCGAATATTGGAAGAACATAACGATAACCCTGAAAAGGTAAATGATTCGAGAGAAACCGCGCCTTCCAAACGGCTTGAAAAAGCTACGAATTACAGGAAAACCACGCATGGTCCTAATATAGCAAAAGAGATAGGTTTATTGAAAATAAGAGAAATGTGTTCTGGGTTTGATTTGTGGCTAAAAAAATTGGAAGAACTCAGGCTGAACGGGTTTTGAGCATCGTCCCAAATATTTACTGATGATGGTGTTATTATTTTTGAACCATGCTAAAAACCTACGAACCAGACAACATGCCCCGTCCGGTTTAAAAACCATCATCCCCAGCCGCAAAGCCACAAAACTTTATGTAGGTGACCACAATGAAAAAACTTGATCCTGAAGAACAAGCGCTTTTAGATGATTTTGATTCTGGCATTCTTACGCGAGTTCCAGAGCTTAATTCCGAACTTGAACGGCATAAAAACTATGCGGCAGCTACGTTTCAAAAAGACAGCCGCATCAATATCCGTATATCATCCAAAGATTTACGTTTGCTCCAAAAACGTGCTTTGAGTGAGGGTTTGCCCTATCAAACGCTTATTTCCAGCCTCTTGCACAAATATGTGGAGGGGCGGCTTGTAGAACATAGAGAGTAACCGTATGAAGTGTAAAGAAACATGGGGAATCAAAGCCTCAAAAACCAGGATTCCGCTACACTTCATCCAGGCTACTCAACTGCTCCTGTTTAATAATCAAACAATCTAAGCCATGATAGAAATCGGCAAAATCAATACCCTTAAAGTCGCAAGCCGCGTAGGTTCGGAAATTTATCTTGCTAACGCAGCATCAGCGAAAGTGCTGTTGGTTGATAAGAGACCACCAATTTGCCAAGTGGGCGACGCACTGGAAGTCTTCGTCTATGTTGATACCGAAGGTCATTTGGCGGCTACCACCACTATTCCCAAAGCCTTGGTCGATGACATTGCCTGGCTGAAAGTGGTTTCGCTTAATTATGTGGGCGCTTTTATGGACTGGGGATTGCCTAAAGACTTGCTGGTTCCGTTTGGCGAGCAACACCACGAACTGGAAGTGGGCAAATCTTATCTGGTCAAACTGTTTCTCGATAAGCAAAACCGCATTTTAGCCACGACTAAAATAGAGAAATTCATTGCAGAAGATAATTTTTACTTCAAGGCAGGGCAAAAAGTTTCACTGCTTATCGCCGATAAAACAGATTTGGGCATTAAAGCGATTATCAACAACAGTCATTGGGGCATGTTATATGAAAACGAGCTATTCCAGCCCGTGCAAAAAGGCCAGAAATTAGACGGTTTTATTAGGCACATCCGCGAAGACAATAAAATCGACCTCACTTTGCATCAACCCGGCTACGGTAAAGTCGATGAACTGACCGATAAAATCTTAGCTCGGCTCAACAACAACCAAGGTTTCCTACCATTAAGCGACAAAAGCCCACCCGAAGCGATTTACAGTACTTTTGGGGTCAGCAAAAAAGTGTTCAAACAGGCGATTGGGGCGCTGTACAAGAAAAAATTGGTGTTGATTGAGAAAGAGGGGATAAGGCTTGTTTAGCAAAGGTTAAATCCCGTTTGTTTGGATTAAGGTTGCTGATTGAATCCGATTCCAATCAACAACCCTACCCTTCTACACAAAGCATTAACAAACATCAAAGAGCGGTAATTTTTTCCCGCTGCGCTTGCAGGTTTTTTAAAGCGCCGTGCATTTCTGATAATTTCGCTTTTTCTTTTTCGATGACTTCCGCCGGGGCTTTATCCACAAAGGCCGGATTGTTCAATTTGCCTTCAATACGCGGCAAATCGTTCTGGATTCGCTGAATTTCTTTATCCAATCTAGCCAGTTCGGCATCTTTGTCGATTAACCCCGCCATTGGTATAAGGATTTTCAAATTCCCGACCAAAGCAATCGCCGATTCCGGTGCAGCACCCTCTGACGGCAGCGTTATGATTGATTCCAAACGTCCAAGTTTTTGTAGATAGGTGCGATTACGATCAAGATAAACAATGTCCTGGTCAGATATATTTTGTAATAGGACTGGTAGCGGTTTACCGGGAGCAATATTCATTTCACCACGGATACGGCGGATGCCGAGAATAAAACTTTTCACCCATTCAATTTCGGTTTCTGCACGCAAATCATTTCGGGAATCGACGACTACCGGATACGCTTGCAGCATGATAGTTTCGCCTTGTACACCTGCCAGCGGCGCAACGGTTTGCCAGATTTCTTCGGTAATAAACGGCATAATTGGGTGGGCTAAGCGCAATAAAGTTTCTAATACAGTCAACAGCGTATGCCTCGCTCCAGATTGGATAGTTGCATCGTCGGATTGCAAACTTACCTTGGAAAGCTCAATGTACCAATCGCAAAACTCATTCCAAGTAAAATCGTAAATGGCTTGCGCGGCATGATCGAAACGGTAATTATCCAGGGCAAAGCGGGTCTCGCCGATGACTTGATTCAACCGCGACAGAATCCATTGATCGATCTGGGTTAATTGATGAGGATTACCTGAGAAGCCGTTATCCTTATCCCCCGTATTCATCAGCACATAATTAGCGGCATTCCAGATTTTGTTGCAGAAATTGCGGTAGCCTTCCACCCGGCCTTTGTCGAAATTGATATCCCGTCCGGTGGAGGCCAAAGAGGCATAAGTAAAACGCAAAGCATCCGTACCATAAGATAAGATGCCTTCCGGAAACAGCTTGCGGGTACGTTTTTCGATATTTTCCGCCATCTGCGGCTGCATCAGGCCGCTGGTGCGTTTGGCGACTAATTCATCCAAACCAATGCCGTCGATAATATCGAGCGGGTCGAGCACGTTGCCCTTGGATTTCGACATCTTCTGGCCTTCGGAGTCGCGCACGAGGCCATGCACGTAAACCGTTTTGAACGGCACTTGTGGCGTGCCGTCTTCATGCTTCATAAAGTGCAAGGTCATCATAATCATCCGAGCAACCCAGAAGAAGATGATGTCAAAGCCGGTCACAAGCACATCGGTGGGATGAAAGGTAAGCAGTTCCTT
>JABFSV010000492.1 GCA_013140405.1 Methyloglobulus sp.
TGTATATCAGTATAATAAGGCAGGACAATATTTAGCGAGAACAGGAATTGACTGACCCAGTCGGGATTTATGGCAGAAAATAAGAAAAAATCTAGCTCCAGGTACGATACCAAAAAAAGTCCCAGCAAACCGAGTTCACATTGGTTTAGAAATACCGCATTGCGGATTTTTGTCGCGGGTACGTTTTTATTATTCTGCTTTATAGGCTATCTCGATTCTAATGTAAGGGAACAATTCGAAGGCAAGCGTTGGTCTATCCCTGCCCGTGTTTTCGCTAGTCCGGTTGAACTTTATGCGGGACAAAACTTGGTTTCCGGAAAGTTCGAGGAGCTTTTGAAAGGCTTGAACTACCGCCAGGACAGCCAATTAAAGACGGAAGGTTCGTATACCAAAAAAGACGGTCAATTCGTCGTTAAAACCCGTGAGTTTGATTTTTGGGATCAACGTGAACCGAGCAGGATGTTGGCGGTTAATTTTAGCGAATCCGCTATCATCAATGTAATGGATTTAGCCCAAGCCAAGGAAATGGCTATTGTCCGCATGGATCCCGTGCAAATCGGCAGTTTTTACCCTGCCATAAAGGAAGACCGGATACTCATCAAGCTGGAAGAAACGCCAGATATTCTCATCAAAGGTTTATTGGCATCAGAAGATCGGAACTTCTACAATCATATTGGCATTTCTTTTCGCGGGATTGCCCGTGCTGTTTTGGCTGATATTAAGGCGGGAGGTCTTGTGCAGGGTGGTAGTACGATTACCCAGCAATTGGCGAAAAACTTTTACCTGACTTCTGAGCGTCGGCTTTGGCGCAAAATCCAAGAAGTTTTTATGGCGTTGATTTTGGAATTTCGCTACAGCAAGCAGGAAATTCTTGAAGCCTACCTTAATGAAATATACCTGGGGCAGGATGGTGCGAGTGCGGTTCATGGGTTCGGGTTGGCGAGTGAGTTCTATTTCGGCACTTCTTTGAGAGACCTTAACCTCGAACAAGTTGCAACCTTGGTTGCTTTGGTGCGGGGGCCTTCCCAATATGATCCGAGACGTTTTCCAAAGCGAACTGTCGAGCGGCGTAACTTGGTGCTAGATGAAATGGCAAATCAGTCGTACATTACAGTTGCCCAGTCAACCCAGGCGAAACAAAGGCCTTTGTTGATTTTGCCGCGACCGCATTTTGCAAAAAATCGTTATCCAGGCTTTCTCGATTTAATTAAACGCCAGCTTAAACAAGAATACCGTGAGGAGGATTTGACATCTGACGGGTTACGGATTTTTACTACGCTTGATACTCAGGTACAGGACACGCTTCAGGATACACTGAGCAAAAAATTGGCGCAATTAGAAAAATCCTCGCGTGCCAGGGATCTGGAAACGGCGGTTGTGGTCACCCGTAGGGATAGCGGTGAAATTGCTGCATTGGCTAGCGCACGCGAGGAAATGGCTTCTGGCTTCAACCGAGCTTTGGATGCGTTGCGCCCTATCGGCTCACTCATCAAGCCCGTCGTGTATTTGACTGCCTTGCAGTATCCTAACAAATATACGATTACTACCCGCGTCAGCGATTCTGATATTACCGTTAATCTACCGAATGGCACGAGTTGGAGTCCAAAAAATTACGACCATCGGGAACACGGCAATGTCTCGCTGCTCACTGCTTTGGCGAAATCATATAATTTGGCAACAGTCAGGGTTGGGCTGGATGTTGGTGTTGCCAGGACGGCAAAAACATTAAAAGAGATGGGTATTACCAGGGAAGTCGAACTATTTCCCTCATTATTGCTGGGTGCAACGTCCCTTACGCCCATAGAAGTGACGCAAATGTACCAAACATTGGCAGGTGACGGGTTCTTGACACCTCTGCGCGGCATTCGGGCAGTGGTTGCAGAAGGTGGCAAGCAGCTACAGAGCTATCCTTTCATCGTCAAGCAAGCGGTCGATCCATCGGCCACTTATATCGTAAACACGATGTTGCAAGAGGTTATGCACCAAGGCACGGGGCATTCGGCTTATGAAGAGTTTCCGAAAGATTATGGCTTGATTGGCAAGACTGGCACTACCAACGATGCCAAGGATAGCTGGTTTGCGGGTTATACGGGCGATTATTTGTCGGTCGTTTGGTTAGGTCGGGACGACAACAAACCCATCGGTTTGACGGGTTCTACGGGTGCCTTGCAAATCTGGACTTCTTTAATGAAACAAATTTCAAAACAGCCAGTCACACTCATTCCTCCCGACAATATCACAACAGCTTGGGTGGACATGGGTAATGGCTTACTTGCCAACAAAGCCTGTCGAGGGGCGAAACAATTTCCCTATCTGCCAGGATCAGCACCGACAGCCTATTCTACGTGCGGACAGGAAATCATCGAACAGGACAAATCCTGGTTTGACGATTTATTTACAGAATGATTTTTTCAATTAAAGGGCAACTTATGAATAAAGTTAAGGTTTTGAGTTTGATCGGATTATGTCTTTTATTGATGAATGGCGTTGCCTATTCAAAAACCAAGGCAAAAAATAGCGCAAAGGCCGAGCCGGTCACGCAATTAAAAGTGTTTTTGAAAGTTTCAAAATCGCTTTCCGCCGATTTTAAGCAAGTGCTGATTAATGAAGCCGGAAATCCAACCCAGACCAGTTACGGTGTTTTTTATCTGCAAAGGCCGGGTAAATTCCGTTGGGATTATCAAAAACCTTTCCAACAACAGATTGTGTCCAACACAGGCAAAGTCTGGTTTTATGACACCGATCTTGAGCAAGTCACGGTAAAAAAAGTGGACGAATCCCTGGGTTCGACTCCGGCATTATTACTGAGCGGTGATGTCTCTTTGGATGACAATTACACGATGGAAGGTCAAGGCATTGAAGGCGAACTGCAATGGGTAAAATTATTGCCCAAAAGCCAGGACAGCAGTTTTAAATATGTATTAATCGGTTTGTCCAAAGGTACATTGGCGGGGATGGAGTTGAGCGATAATTTCGGTCAGTTGACACGGATTTATTTCTCCAATGTCATCGTAAATGCACCGCTTAAGCAGACCTTATTCGAATTTCAAGCACCTAAAGGGGCTGATGTTTTTAATGATGGTTGATTAACTGAAATAGGTTTAGTTTCAAATTCAATGTATTTGTCCTGGCTCGTAGATACCGTCTTAAAAGTCAACATATAGAAGCATAATTAGGTTGATAAGGAAGTCGGGTTTTAAGGACACCAAAGCATAGGTGGGCGAGCTTACGCATGACCGCACCCAATGCGGACATTT
>JABFSV010000084.1 GCA_013140405.1 Methyloglobulus sp.
CTAACCAGCAAACTGTTAAATGCTTAAGCTTAATAACCTTTTCGCCAAACGATTATTTAGCAGCTTCCTGGATCTGGCTCCAATACTGGCTGTCGTCCTTTTTTTCCAAATCGTCATCATTCGGCAAGCAATACCTGATGTAGCCCAATTAGTCGGTGGAACACTCCTTATTATCCTTGGGCTGAGCCTGTTTATCCAAGGTCTTGAGCAGAGCCTATTTCCGCTTGGTGAGTCGATGGCATACTCATTTGCCCGCAAAGGTAGCTTACTTTGGCTATTGGCTTTTGCATTTTGCCTGGGTTTTGGCGCTGCGGTTGCTGAACCAGCCTTAATTGCAGTTGCCGAAAAAGCGGCAAACATAGCCAGTACAGGCAATATTATTGAGCAAACTCAACCAGCCAGGGATAGTTATGCGTTAGGGTTACGTATTACCGTCGCCCTGTCCGTTGGCTTTGCTATTTTAATTGGCGTATTTAGGATTATCCGTGGCTGGCCTGTGTATTACCCAGTTTTCTGCGCTTATGGCTGCGTGGCACTCATGACACCTTTTGCACCAGCAGAGATCATTGGCATAGCGTACGATGCTGGCGGAATCGCCACCTCGACCATTACCGTGCCGTTGGTGACGGCGTTAGGCGTAGGCCTTGCCACTGCCATTAAAGGCCGTAACCCGATGACTGACGGTTTCGGGCTAGTCGTCTTTGCATCATTAACTCCGATGGTTTTTGTCATGGCGTACGGAATGCTTATATGATTGAATGGCTTGTACATTTTGCGCTGAAGCTCCTGCAAACTTGCAGGGATATTCTGCCTATTGCCGCCACCATCATCGGTTTTCAGCTATTCGTTATTCGTCGCCCCCTACCCCACCTCAAAAAAACGCTGGTAGGTTTTTTGTATGTTTTATTGGGCATTGTGTTTTTTCTGGAAGGCCTGGACATGGCCTTATTTCCGCTGGGTAGCTTAATGGCATCCCAGTTGACCACTCCGGAATTTTTAGGCATTAATCCACTCGCCCAAACCGTAATCTGGCAAACCTATATTTGGGTCTATGCTTTTGCCGCCAGCATTGGTTTTGCTACGGCATTAGCCGAACCCGCTTTACTCGCTGTTGCCCTTAAAGCCGAAGAAATTTCCGGCGGAGCTATCCGTCCTTGGGGATTACGCATTGCGGTTGCCATCGGCGTTGGTTTTGGGTTGGCCCTGGGGACTTTCAGGATTGTTACGGGGCTAGGGCTTTATTACTTTATTGTCGGAGGTTATGTCGTCGTGATGTTACAAACTGTGTTTGCACCTAAAATGATTATCGGCCTGGCTTATGATTCAGGCGGAGTGACGACATCCATGGTCACCGTGCCCCTGGTCACGGCGCTAGGATTAGGTTTAGCCCAAGCCATACCCGGTCGTAACCCGGTATTGGATGGTTTTGGCTTAATTGCCTTTGCCAGCCTGTTTCCGATTATTGCGGTGCTGGGCTATGCCCAAATTGCCAATTGGCTGAATAAACGCAATCTTTCTTCAAAACATTAGGGAACGCTATGCACTTTAAATTAATCGTTACTTTCGTCGAAGATGACAAGACCGATCTGGTACTGGATACTGCCCGTGCTAATGGCGCGAAAGGCGCAACCGTCATCAACCATGCCCGCGGCGAAGGCATCAAGCAATCAAAAACATTTTTTGGCCTGACCTTGGACACCCAACGCGACGTGTTGCTATTCTTGGTTGAAGAACGTCTCAGCCGTCATATCCTGGAAAAAATAGCCAAAGCGGGCGAATTTGACAGCAAACCCGGCACGGGCATCGCTTTCCAAATTGATGTTGAAGATGCGATTGGCGTGATGCACCAGGTTGAAAAACTAACCGAAGAACTTGAGGATAAATTATGATCGAAAACCGCACCGTCATCCGGGTGAAGGATGTCATGAAAACCGATTTTGGCACGATAGACGGTATTGCTACCGTCGATGATGCACTAAAAAAAATGAAATCCCTGAAAACCGCCGTCCTGATCGTCAACAAACGCCATGAGGATGATGAATATGGCTTGATTACATCCGGTGATATTGCGCGGCATGTCCTGGCGAAAGACCGCGCGCCGAATCGGGTCAATGTCTATGAGATCATGAGCAAACCGGTCATTTCAGTCCATCCAGATATGGACATACGCTATTGTTCGCGCTTGTTCGCCGATTATAATCTGGTACGTGCGCCAGTAATCGAAAACCGCACAGTGGTCGGGATCGTCAGCCCTAATTCGTTAGTACTGGACGGCTTGTACAAAATTATTCAATAAATAGCATCTAGCGAAAAATATCAGTACAATAGCGCCCGATCAGAAGTGGGATGTTGAGAAGGTTTTACCGCTAGAAATGGTTGCCCAGTTATCAATGTTGTCGTTCTGTGTTAACCGTAAGTTATTAATTTAGGAGTTTTCGATATGGCCACAGGCACTGTAAAGTGGTTTAACAATACCAAAGGTTTTGGATTTATTGCACCCTCTGAAGGCGGTGAGGATGTTTTTGTTCATCATTCCGTTATTCAAGGCGCAGGTTTTAAAACCTTAACCGAAGGACAGTCCGTCAATTTTGAAATTGAAAATGGCCCAAAGGGCTTAACTGCTGTGAATGTTGTACCTAAATAAGCGGCATCATCCCGTTTAAAAAAACAAAAAAGGGCTTTGTGATGACTCACAAAGCCCTTTTTTATTAATTACGTTTTCTTATTTTACTGCTTGATCTTTATTTCAACGGACGGCCTAGCGCATCTTTGTCGATATGCCCACCCAATATCAAAATCGCATCAACAAAACCCCAGAGAAAAGCATAGGCTGGCGCACCAGCAACCACCAGTACAGCGCTAACAATTATTTGGGTAATCCCTATACGGTAATAACCCAGATATAACCGATGCCCACCTACCATACCGAAGATAAACGCCAAAAAAATCGCAAGGTATTTGCGCTTGACTGCCTCACCCTTATCTAGGGTAGCGGCATAAAGGTCAATGTTATAAGGATTCACCCCTCTAAGATCAAACTTAACATGGTCGCCTTGTTCTGGTGGCGCACCGGCAATCCAGTCATCGACACCAAACTGAAAAACTTCTTTACCGTTACTGATAGACCCAGTTTGGGCTTCAGAATCGTAATCTTTTATAACACCTATCATTTATTCGCCCTATCTTTAACCTGAAGCCGCTTTATTATTATTGATTAGGCTTCAACAACACACCCCACCATCAAAGATGGGCATCA
>JABFSV010000076.1 GCA_013140405.1 Methyloglobulus sp.
CCTTGTTCAATTCACGACACAAACGCAGCAAAAGAGTATGGCGCACTATTAAAAGCAGCCAAAGATGAACTAAAAAATGACCTTTTGATTGTAATGAGGGTTTACTTTGAAAAGCCACGGACTACAGTGGGTTGGAAAGGCCTAATAAACGACCCCAGTATAGATTCCAGCTTTAACATCAACAAAGGTTTGCGCGTGGCAAGGCAATTGTTGTTGGATTTAAATAATTTAGGTATGCCAGCAGCGACGGAATACCTGGATTTAATTTCGCCGCAATACATTTCTGACTTGATTGCCTGGGGCGCTATTGGTGCCCGCACCACAGAAAGCCAAGGACACCGCGAATTGGCTTCCGGTGTTTCTTGTCCTATCGGCTTTAAAAACTCCACCGATGGCACGATAAAAATCGCTATCGACGCGATAGGTGCGGCCATGAGTCCACATCATTTTCTGTCATTAACCAAAGCAGGGCATTCGGCGATTTTTTCCACAACGGGCAATCAAGATGTTCATATCATATTACGGGGCGGCAATGGCCAGCCCAACTATGACGCAGTCAGCGTTGAGAAAGTTGCCGAAGGTCTGGTTGGGGCGAATTTGAAGCCGAATATCATGATTGATTTCAGCCATGCCAATAGCCTAAAGCAGTGCCAAAGACAGATTCTCGTCTGCGAGGATGTGGCTGAACAAATAGCTGGCGGCGATCACAGAATTATGGGGGTCATGATAGAAAGCCATCTAAAAGCTGGTCGGCAAGAGGTGATTGAAGGTCAACCTTTAACTTATGGCCAAAGTATTACCGATGCTTGCTTAAGTTGGGATGACACTCTGCCGCTACTAAAGAAACTTGCCGAAGCCGTACAAAATCGCCGGGAATCAAAATTATGATTGTTTATGTTAACGGCGAAAGCCACGAGGTTACGGATAATAACAAGGTTGCCGATATCGTCGAAAATATGGGCTTAACCGGCAAAAGAATTGCCGTTGAGCTAAATAAGGAAATATTGCCTTTCGACCAATATCAAAATTGTGTGCTACACAATGGCGACCATCTGGAGATTGTCCACGCAATCGGTGGCGGACAAAGCGACACCTTTACCATTGCGGGTACGGCTTACCACTCGCGTCTACTGGTCGGCACCGGAAAATATAAGAATATGGAAGAAACTCGGCTCGCTATCCAAGCCAGCGGTGCGGAAATTGTTACCGTGGCGATCCGCCGTACCAATATCGGGCAAAACCCGGGCGAGCCGAATTTGCTGGACGTTATTCCACCGGATAAATACACCATTTTACCCAACACTGCCGGTTGTTATACCGCAGAAGAAGCCGTCAGGACTTGCCGTTTGGCGCGTGAATTACTCGGTGGGCATAAACTGGTCAAGCTGGAAGTGTTAGCTGACCAGAAGACTTTGTTCCCTGATGTTGCCCAAACCTATATTGCCGCTGAATTGCTGGTTAAAGACGGTTTCGATGTCATGGTCTACACCAATGACGACCCTATTGCCGCTAAACGTCTCGAAGACATCGGTTGCGTGGCGGTTATGCCGTTGGCAGCACCCATTGGCTCAGGCTTAGGTATCCGTAATCCCTACAACATCCTGACCATTGTCGAAAATGCTAATGTGCCGATATTAGTTGATGCTGGCGTGGGTACGGCTTCCGATGCAGCGATTGCAATGGAACTGGGTTGTGCGGGTGTGTTGATGAATACCGCCATTGCCGAAGCCAAAAATCCTATATTAATGGCTTCGGCGATGAGAAAAGGCATAGAAGCGGGACGGGAAGCGTTTCTGGCTGGTCGTATGCCGCGTAAGCGTTTTGCTTCGGCTTCTTCGCCGATTGATGGGTTGTTTTTCTGATCTAAATATGTCTATTAATTTTTATAGCCTTAATTTAAGTTTTTGAATTGTGCTAAATGATGAAATTGATAGCTACATATCGGAGCTTAGGCAAACTGTGTCAATTGCAAATCTACATTACGAAGTATGGTGGGTCTTTAAAGACAAAGAAAATGGCAGCAAGTATATTAAAACACTAAATCAATATAATTTGTTTTTTCAAACAACGATTCAAGCGCATTTCGTTGCAACCATAATTAGTTTGTATAGGGTTTACGAAACTCGTAAAGATACATATAACATTCAAGCCTTAATTAATCGATTAGAGAACACTAAATTTTCACGTGAAAAGCTCTCTGAACTAAAAGCTCTTTTTACACGATCGAAACCTATATGGCTTAAAGTTAACATTCTGAGGAATAAAGTTTTTGGTCATCGTAACAATAAGTCAACGGTATCCGAAGCATTTGAGGAGGCCGATATAAAGCCGAGCGATCTTAAAGAATTAATGGAGCTAACAAAAGAAATTCTGAATTTAGTTTCATATGAATGGGATCAAAGCACACATGCATTTAATTTAGGCGCAGAATCTCCAACAAAACTATTATTACAAGATTTGAAAAAATATCATGACTTACATTCCAAACAAAGTCGAGCCGAGTAGGGTGCATTCCATGCACCAAATTTAAGTTGACAGAGTATGTTAAATTTTTGCGTCATCATCCAAAATCAAGATTATGGGGTGCATAAAATGCACCCTACCTATGCACCTAATGTCCGAACAAGACGAGCAATCCCCATTTAGAAAAATTCGCAGCTTCATCCTTCGCCAGGGCCGTCTAACCCAAGGGCAGCAATTTGCTTTGGATAACTTTTGGGGGAAATACTGTCTCGACCCAAGTGAAGCTCTGGATATATACAATATTTTTGGTCGTGATGCGCCTTTATGCGTCGAAATCGGTTTTGGCAATGGTGAATGTTTGGCTAAGTTAGCCGCCGAAAATCCCGATAAGGATTATATCGGTATTGAGGTACATCGCCCTGGTGTCGGTCACTTGTTGCTGCAATTGGAACAGCAAGACCTGCAAAACGTCAGGATTTATTGCCACGATGCGATTGAAATTTTGACGAACAACCTGCCCGATAACAGTTTATCTGCTGTCCATTTGTTTTTTCCCGATCCTTGGCACAAAAGAAAACACCACAAACGCCGTATCGTTCAAAGCAGCTTTGTCGATTTACTAGCGAAAAAACTGCACGCAAACGGTTATTTCCATGCCGCAACCGACTGGGAAAATTATGCAGAATCCATGCTGGCAGTGCTATCGGCAAATGACCGATTTTCTAATACCAGCCCGACTAACACCTATTGCGAAAGACCCACCCACCGCCCCTTAACAAAATTTGAGC
>JABFSV010000301.1 GCA_013140405.1 Methyloglobulus sp.
GAATAGTTTGAGGTATTTTATAACCGGGAGCGCTTACATTCTGCTAATGGATATTTATCTCCCGTTGACTACGAAGCGCAGCAATATGCTGCTTAACCTTGTGTCCGGAATACCGTTGACACATCAGCCCTGTACTCAGTGAAGTAAGGGGCAAGACATGAGCGCATTGATTGATTTGTTCACAAGCGAAGGGCTTTGTAATACTCACCACTACAGGCAAGGCCATCAATTTGAGTTGTCTGGCTATATTGGGCTAGTGCTGTCTGGCTTGGTTGCGGTCGAGGGTTTGGCAAATACAGCCGATGCAAGCCCTGTAACGGTTAGGTTGGTAAAAGCCGGAAGTTTCTTAAATATGGGCAACCTTAATAAGACACAAACTAAAGCCCAAAATTATTACGTAGAAAGTGAAGCAGCAAGCATTAGTCAAATGAGTGCAGAACACTTACGCAAGCTGTTAGCGTCGGGGGATTTATGCAGCAGGGCTGGGCTGCAATCAGGAATCTTGGAGGCAGTGGTGCAAGGAAGCTGAAGAGCTTACTGAGACCGTTGGCTATTTAGGGGGTTGCAGGGGTAAGCAGAAGGTGGCCTGGGCAAAAGCTAGGCTGGAAGGTGTTGAAATATCCGCATTGCGCTTGGCAAGCCATATAGGGGCAGATGCTATGACTGTCTACCGGGGTTTGAAAGGGTTAGCTTAGTGAGCCCTTAAAGGGAGTCACGGAAGAATTATGCAGTAACTTTTACAGTAACAGGAAAAACTGAAAACATATAAACACAGCAATACCTAGTCTTTCAAGGCATGATTCGGTAGACCCCGTCCCACTTAACAAGTGGCTTTTTATTTTTGGCACATCTTTGGCACATTTTGAGTGATTCGAAAGCGGTTCTGGTGTCTTCTTGTCAATTGTCGTTTTATTAGTTTCTTTCAAATCGGTTATTGCGATTGATAACTCTGATGTGAGTACAAGACAAACTGCTCGATGCACTGCTTACTGGATTCGACTGTTGCACCCAGGTTTTTCCATTGACTTGAGATGAACATAGTCTTTTTTCTCTGGGTTCAACAATTTTTCATCAAAATAATTGAACAAAGTGGCTTAAGGAAGCCGCTGTTCAATCAACAATGTATTTTTCAGTTAACTCAAGCTAGCGGGATGGCATCGGCCTAAACATCCGGCTTCGCCGTTTTGAAACGGACAGATGCCCCCAAGAGACCAACCACGAAGAAAGCTGTACCGACAAGAGTAAAACGCAGATTGGGTTCTTCGACAGTCATATCGTCGGTAGCATAAAGCATGATAATGACGGCGACCATTCCCCACCCAAGAAAACGCAACACAGCGGTCATAATCACTTTACCTAAAGCTTCCGTCTCGCGCACTGGCGTATCCATCCGATAAGCCACATAACCGCACATCAGGGCTGGCAAAATTCCCCAGCGCATATGCTGCATGAAGCTTTCCAGAAAATTGAAATATTCTTTACGGTAGTGTGTTATTTCGAGAATAAGCAATGAAGATGTCGTGCTGACCATGAACCCGAGTATCATCATGGCTATATAAAAACCATAGTTTAGCTCAGCTTGCTCCCGTTGATGCCGGAATGCAAACGTCCGTGACATAAAGACGAGCGTTATCGGCAGGACATACATTGGAATAGAGTAGGCAATCCACCTGAGCGTAGCATAATTAAAATGCGGAAGCGGTTTTTCGGGAAACAGAAAAGCATTGTGCAGCGACACCGAAATTTCTCGACCTAATATGACACCGATTGCGGTGGCAGCCGTGAAAATTAGGACGTATTTATAAGTATGTTTCAGGCGGGTCTTCTGAACCTTGCCACCGAGTTGCTCAACAGAATTCCACATCTCATTCTCGCTGGCACTACCAAATACGACCAGAGAAGCCAGTAAACGACAGAGTAGACCGGTGAGGTGATCCAGCTCCTTTATTAAGATTAGCGTCTTGGTATAGTGGGGTTCTGCCTCTTTCCAGACTATTACTTTTTCCGAGGCTGCATTATATGAAATACAGATTTCGCCCCATTTCATCGACGGCTCGTTGAATAAACGACGAAAGGATGATTGGTTGGCGTAGTTCTGTATCTGGTCAAAAAGAAGGCAATTATGCGCCCATTTATATTCGACTGTGGCGCTGGATTTGTCGAAATCACCCGGGTCGATGCTCGATACCAAAAGACGATTGGCGATTTGTGTTTTTAAGCTATCGTTGACCTCCGACAATCTGGAGGAAATCAAAGCATTGTAGACCTCTACCGCCTTACTCGGAATCGCGAAAGCATCATGGATGCTGTCCCTCAAAATAAGCAAGGGATTAAACTTACTTTCCCAAGCGATTAAAAAAAGAAACAGCCCTGCGGCAATCAAAGGGATGATCGTGGTGCCGTCCAAGCCATTCATAAGATCAACCAATTGCCAAGAGCGAAAATCTTTGACGATAAGCTCTACAAGTGGCTTCAAGGGCAACCATCGCCAAGTAAGTAGCCCATAAAGTGCTGCTATTAAAGAGCAATATGATGCTATCCCCAACCAATAGGTGCTTCTGCCGATAAAATACTGAGGCAACGTTGGTTCAGCGCCTAACTGTATTCGGCGTTTTTGGAAGGAGTGATAGGCTAGATAAAATGCGGCTCCGGTACCAAGGAGCTGAATCGTAAAGCTAATCATAAGTTCGACAGTCATCGTGTAGTTGCTCCTACGTATTTCATAAGGTTTCCAGGTTAGGAGAAAATGTTTAGTGCCACCTAATTATAAACGCGCTTATTAAATAATGCCGTTCGTCTTTTTTAAGCCAGTTCTGCAATGGTTATTATTCGAGGTGGATTCAACTCCGAAGTCCAATCGCCAACAATAGCGTATGAAGAAGATTAGCTGATATAGTTTTACCTGATTCCGCGTAAGCCTCAGCAACTTTACAGTTAAACATGATTCGAAGAAGATGAGAAATAAAGGTGATAAAGCCATTTCTAAAGAGAACGTGTCATTTCAGCCAGGTTATAGCTTCCTCGAATTATTCAAAGACTACGGCATCGGAAAACAATGCACTGAAGCGTTGTACAAAGGGTGCTGTACATCTGGATTTCATTTGTGATTTATCATTATATTTGGTGGCAAGTGATATGGTTACACTAAACCTGACACACAATCTAAAATGACTTTATAGATTCGGCCTCGTGAAGCCTTAACTTCCGTTCGCCTTGAACCAGTCGAAAGGCTTTATGTGCTTCGAC
>JABFSV010000110.1 GCA_013140405.1 Methyloglobulus sp.
ATTTTAGAAATAATCAATAGCAAGAGGAAAATGACATGAACAATCAGCCGTACAACAACTGCCCAGTTATCAAGCCACTGGCATTGACGATAATGGCGGTACTTTCTGTTTTGGGAACAGCCCATGCTGAGAGCTTAACAGAGGCTAGCACTTTGCTTGAAACAGTGGGCGACCCCAATGAAAGCTCCATGATGAAAAATTGGGGGCTGAAAGTTGGTGGTTGGCTTAATGCGGGCGTGACTTACAATGCGAACAACCCAAGCAATAACTTCAATGGCCCAACTACTTTTGGGGATCGCTCTGCCGAACCACAATTGAACCAGTTAAATATGTACCTACAAAGGGCGGTTGCCACAGAAGGCGACTCCTGGGATGTGGGTGGGCGCTTCGATATCATGTTTGGTACTGATTCCATTTTTACCCAAGCGTACGGTGTTCCTGCATTCGATGTCAATACGGGGCAGCCTTTGAATAGGGGAAGCTGGGATCTTAATTTCCTTGGCAGCAACAGCAACCGGTTTTACGATATAGCAATACCACAGGCGTATGCAGAGTTTTATGTGCCTGTTGGCAATGGCCTTAATGTCAAGGCAGGTCACTTTTATACGCCGATTGGCTATGAAACCGTACCTGCGCCAGACAATTTCTTTTATACCCATGCTTACACCATGCAATACGGCGAACCGTTCACGCATACCGGCGTAATGGGCAATTATACGATCAACGATAATTTTGCGGTGATGGGCGGTGTCATCACTGGTAGTGCTACCGGTGGTTGGGACGGCGGTTGGGATAAACAGCTGGGTAACTGGAGCGGCCTGATGGGCGCTACCTGGACCAGCACCGATAAAAATACCTCGTTCAATGCCAGCGGCACTTATGGCGGTACTTCTGAGCACAGCAGTCAGGATTGGGCAATGTACAGCCTAGTGCTGAAGCACAATATCACCGATAAATTCCATATGGTTGTGCAACATGACCATGGCTTTGCTGATAATGTGGTCACTTCGACTTCTGCCATTTTGCAGGGACGTCCAGGAGATGCTGAGTGGTACGGCATTAATACGCATTTGACTTATGATGTCCTGGACAACTTGGCGGCAGGTGTCCGTGCCGAGTGGTTCCGCGACCAAAACGGTTTTCGCGTTTGTTCACCTGGACGCGTAGCCGCAGCGACCGATGGCAACAACAATAGCTATGCAACCGGTGGTGCAAATACTTCTGGCTGTACGCCCGGTAGTTATTACGCAGTTACCGCTGGCGTAAATTGGAAGCCGATGAAATGGTTGAATGTTCGTCCAAATGTCCGTTACGATTGGGTAGATGCAAGTGCGTTTGCTGGTGGTGGGTCTACACTCGGGCCATTCGGTGATGGCAACAATGACCAATTCTTGTTCTCGACTGATTTCAATGTAAACTTTTAAACCGATAGCCTGGGAGAAATCCCGACCCCACAATAAAAATGCGCCTGCGGGCGCATTTTTTTATTCCGGCTCTTATTTTCGGTTTTAAGTAAAAGCCCGTTATGATTTGTTCATTAAATTGAAATTCTCCATGAAAAAATCAGATGCTGCGCTAGATTCCCTGCCTGTCCCAAGTATTGGTGTTGGCGGCGTGTTGTTTAACGGGCATCAACAGGTGTTGCTAATTAAGCGTAATCAGCCGCCCGCTAAAGGGTTGTGGTCAATTCCCGGAGGTAGGTTGGAATCAGGTGAATCCCTAGTTGAGGCTTGCCGTCGGGAGTTTTATGAAGAAACCAACTTAGATGTCCAGGTGAAACATGTCGTTGCCGTGGTTGAAAGACGGCTGGAAGGATTCCACTATTTGATTATTGATTTTTGGGTTCAGTTAGTCGATGAAAACAAGTGCTTTCCAATAGCGCAAAGCGATGTTGTTGAAGCTAAGTGGATAAACCTCGATGATCTTGGATCCTATAATCTGGTTGTGGGTTTGGCTGAGATTATCGTACGTACTTATAACTGCCAAGCTCAAGGAGGTTTGCATGATGCTAACGCAACAGGTACAGATTTTATTTTGCCATTGCCGATTGTGTAGCTTGGGGGTGACGAAACAATAAGGGGTAATCCAAGTGCTGGGGTACTGGGGTGCGTGCCTTACCCCAGCCAGTATAACTGTTTTATTTAACCACTCTCAAGCTCGGCTTACTAGGCGGTTCTTGTTCGGGCGGCGGCTCATTGCCGTCGTTGTTTTCCTGGTCAAAGACCAGGCCTTTACCGTTTTCCTTGGCGTAAATTGCCATCACCGCGTTGACTGACGCGGTAATGGTCATAGGCTTGCCGCTAAACCTGGCATTGAACTCGATGAGTTCATTACCAAGAGAAAGGGCTTCAATAGCTTGCGGTCTTATATTCAACACGATTTTGCCATCTTCGATGTAATCCGTCGGCAAATTACCGTTGTTACCGTTGGCGTTGACCAAAAGATGGGGGGTTAAGTTGTTATCGACGATCCATTCGTAAACTGAACGAATGAGGTAAGGTTTTAGTGGTGTCATTTCGGAAAATCAGCCATCTCTTTTTCAGTTTCGCTGAGGCTGCTTCTGAACGCGGGTCTGTTAAAAATGCGTTGGGCATAGTTAGTGATGGCGTTATTGGGGGTGCTGACATCAACGCCGAGGGAAGGCA
Source organism: Methyloglobulus sp. (assembly GCA_013140405.1). GTDB lineage: Bacteria > Pseudomonadota > Gammaproteobacteria > Methylococcales > Methylomonadaceae > Methyloglobulus. The sequence goes on from JABFSV010000110.1 coordinate 2,646, forward strand.
AACGCCACAATAATGGTGCGAGCGCACAATCTATCAGGGAAAATTCTTCGCTCATAAAAAACGGACGGTCAGTAAAGATGGGCATTGCCGCAAGTAGGCTTTCCCTAAGTTGTTTTTTTGCCTTTCCAGATTTTTTATCACCAGATTCCAATATTTCATCCAACAATGGATACCAGTCTTGGTCGATTCGCTTGATTATCATCCTAGCACTGGCACGGGAGACAGGGTCCATTTGGTGCAACGGCGGGTGCGGAAAGCGCTCGTCCAGATACTCCATGATAATCCTTGAATCGTACAGCACCAGGTCGCGTTCGACCAAGGTGGGTGATACGCCAGTGGGATTAAGTTCGAGTAATTCCTCCGGTGGGTTGTCTGGATCGTAATACTCAACCTCTGAAACGATAGCCTTTTCGTGCAACACAAAACGGGCCGCGTGGCTCATTGGACACGCAGGAGGGGAAAACAGGGTCATGACGGATCTACGGGAAAAAATATTTGCCACAAATAACAACCTCTTAGTACGGGAGCAGGGCGGTTAAAATGGCGGCATTATAGCATGTAAGAAAGGTTTATTGCCGTTTCCTTAAATTCTAATGTGGAT
>JABFSV010000075.1 GCA_013140405.1 Methyloglobulus sp.
AAAGGTTTTCTTAAAGAAACGCCAGAACTTATAAGTACTTATGATGATGCCGCAGCACGATATTTTGAATGGTGTGGGCAGTCAGGAACACAATTTTCTGGCAAAGGCATTGGGTTTTATGCCGAAGACCCTACGGCATCGCATCGAAATACCGATTGGTCGCGTAAGGATGTTGTGGTCTTATCGACCGAGGGCGGAACGGCGCGGTTGGTGAATGATGAAAGCATCCTTAGTGAGCGTGCGTTAACCCTGGATGCTAAGGGTGACATTCTTGCAAAATATCTACGCAAAGCTGCAAAAAGCAATCGCTATGATTCCAAGGTCGAGAATGAAGTCGAATCGACTGAAACGGAAATCCCCAAAGGGCTTTTTACTGAACTGCCCGTCCATTGCTACTTGTTGATGTTTCATCTGGAATTGCACCACCATTTATGGGTGCATGTGAATGACATCAAACCTTATCAGTACCAACCAGAATTAAAACAAAAATTGATCCTGCGTGAAGACCAGATTGATTTGATTGATATTCTGACTGCCGAAATGGATGTCTTGATGGATGATATTGTTGAAGGTAAGTCTGGCGGCACGACCGTCTTGTGTGCAGGCCCTGCCGGTGTAGGTAAAACATTGACTGCCGAAGTCTATTCCGAAATTATCAAGCGTCCCTTGTACCGTGTGCATTCCGGGCAACTAGGGCTTAACGTCGGCGAAATGGAAAAAGCACTCAAAGATGTGTTGACCCGCGCCCAGCGTTGGGGTGCGGTAATGTTGATTGACGAGGCCGATGTTTACATCAAGCGGCGCGATAACAATATTGCCATGAATGCCGTTGTCGGCGTATTTTTAAGGGTGTTGGAATATTTTAACGGTTTGCTGTTTTTGACAACAAACCGCGTGGATGACATTGACGAAGCAATTGTGTCCCGCTGTATCGCCCTAATTAAATATTATCCGCCGGACAGCGATGCCCGCCGCCAGATTTGGCAAGTCATGACTAACCAATTTGAATTAACCGTAGATACGCAGTTAATTAAGCAATTGGCAGAAATTTTCCCGGAAGCAACAGGTCGGGACATCAAGGGGCTTTCCAAATTGGTCGCAAAGTATTGCCAGCATAAGCAAGTTGCACCGACATTGGAAGTGTTCAAACGGTGTTCGATATTTCGCGGGATAAGTCCTGAGAAATCGAACGTAAATATTCAACCTATTTGCAATTAATCGGTTAATTGCAGAATGGGTAGGTAAGATCAAAAACAATGACATCGTTACTACGATTTAATTTTAGGTTTTGTTTCGAAGGTAGTAATTTGTGCGTCCTATATTCACGACTAGGGCGCATTTTTTTCGCAGAATAAACTTGAAAATGACTTTCTGAGGGTGTTTATAACATGAAGAAATACAAAACTATCTCGATTTCTGATTCAGTAAACCTGATTAACGACACCAAGCCTATGATTTTGGATTGTAGGGATATGAAGGATTATCGGACAGGTCATTTGGATGATGCTATACACGTTCATGAAGGCTTGAAAGAGTCTTTAATTAAACGTGGAGATAAGCAACGTCCGCTGTTGATTTACTGCTATTACGGTCATGCCAGCGAGCATCTGGCTGAGTTTTTCAGTGATTTCGGCTTTAAGCATGTATACAGTCTGGAAGGCGGCTATTCTAGCTGGAAAGAAAACCATCAACCAGGAGATTAACATGGAAGCATTACCTCGTGAGCTCGCTTTACGTATCGCTTTGGCATCGCGCATCCTGCCGGGGATTGATGTGCCCAGGCTGTTGGAAATTTTACATGAGCGGGTTGGTTCGCCGTTGGATGATGAAAAGCTAAAATCCATTACAGTGACTAACCTCAAAACCGGATTGGGTAGTTTGGATGGTGAGGAAGATGGTGAAGACATTGGCATTGGATTGGCAAATATCAAACTGGCTGTTCGTTACCTTTGGGGTGATGAGGCAGAAGATGAAGATTTGCCAGAAATCATGCCTTATAAAGACGGCGATATCCCTGATTCAATCCGTGTCGCCATTGGCTCTAACAGTGGCGCATTGATAAACGGGCATTTCGGTTCTTGTATACGCTTTCTGGTTTATCAGTTATCGCAGGATGACTACAGGTTAGTCGATATACGTTCAACGATTGAGGCCGATAGCGCCGAGGATAGAAACCTGTTTCGTGCTAATTTGATTAAAGACTGCCATGTCATGTTCGTGCAATCCATTGGTGGGCCGGCAGCGGCAAAAGTTATTCGCGCTGATATTTATCCGATCAAGATACCTGATGTCACTGAAGCGGTAGATCAGTTGAAGGAGTTTCAAAAAGTGTTTGCTGCGCCACCGCCCTGGTTTGCTAAAGCATTGGGGCGTTCGGCGGAAGAGCGTGTTAGGTTTAGCCATGACGAGATAGCTTAATCGATTAAACGGCAATTTGCATTTTGAGATTGGATGCTTAGTTTGAGAATTTCAATAATCAAGCTGTTTTGTGCAAAACTTGATAGGAAGAATTGTTACAAATCTTAATTATTGATTCTTGACTTGGATGTGATAAATGAAACGAACTCGAACCTTTAGAATCAGGAGTCAATTCAAAAATTGAAAGGGGAAAATCGCCCCTTCACGGACTATCAGTATGTTTTCATCAACTTTCCTAAACCAGTCATTCGGTTTGATATTTCAAAAAAGCGCGTAAAGGATTGTGTTAAAGCCATTGGCCAACACGTAAAAACTGACTATATTGATGCTCATGTCATTCGCCGATATGCAGAAATTATCCAATCAAAAACTATTGAACAACGAACCGAAGAAGCCCACAAATAAAAAGCACTTGGAAGCCGTTTAGCGACGTATCAATAAACAGGATAGATTCTGGTTAAATAAGACTTTCCCTGATATGTTCATATCATTGTCATATTTATTGCCTAACCTGTCCTATAGTCTTAAATAATTCTTCCCAGAAACATGACGGCGGCTCATAAAATCACTAACGACCCTTTTGAAGAAGTCTTAAAACAAATTCTTACCGAAGTCGCCAGCTTGCGCCAAGAGGTTCATACCCACGCCAACCAACGATTGCAAAAATACCAGGAATATTTCCCTTCCGGTTCTTTTTCCAAAAGCGCCTATAACCTTGCCCATTACCTTGCCATGCGCCAGTTTGATCTGCGGCATTTGCAGGATCGCCTCGCGCAAGCCGGCTTGTCATCTTTAGGTCGGGCTGAAGCATCGGTCTTATCAACCTTTGATGCACTGATAGACGTACTGTTACGCGCCACTGACAGAAACTTTAAGCCGGGTGAAAAGAATCCGATAGAGTATGGCCTTAATCGTGGGCAACAACTGTTAGAACAACATACGATAGAATTATTTGGCCCTTTTCATGACCATAGTAAAGCGCATGTGATGGTTACGTTGGGTACTGAAGCATCCTGGAATTATGGTCTCATTAATGCCTTGCTCAAAAAAGGTATGACCTGTGCACGCATTAACTGCGCCCATGATGATCCTTTAGTCTGGCAAGGCATGATAAACAATGTTCATAGGGCAGAAACCGAAACAGGCCGCCCCTGCCGAATTTTGATGGATCTTGCAGGCCACAAAATCCGAACCGCCGCCATTGCCTTGGAGCCACCCATCTATCATATCAAGGTAAAAAAGGATCGTACTGGCAAAACTGTTGCCTCAGGTTATCTGATTTTAACCGTTGCCCCCTTAAACTCACCAAGCGATATTTCTTTATTCAGAATCCCCATACCCAAGGAATTTCATAGAAAACTGGCCTCCGGTATGTTCCTAGGTTTTATTGATAACCAGGAAAAACAACGTTACTTAAAGGTGGAAAAAGCACTTTCAAGCACAGATTGGCTGGTCAGTTGTGAAAAATCTGCTTATTTAGTTTCCGGTTGTAAATTAAAGCTGCTTAAACCTGACCAACTGGATCGCAAAAAAAGTGCCGATGAGTACGCTTTGGGGAAGTTTGACGGCGAGCCTTTAGATATTCGGGTAATGAAAGATGATTTGTTATTGTTAACAGCAGAACACATCGCAGGAAGACCAGCAGAATATTCTGCTAGCGGCGCCTTGGTTCGCCCCGCACATATTGGTTGCACACTCTCTTCGGCCATAACCAAGCTAAAAGTTGATCAACCGGTTTGGATAGATGACGGCAAATTGGGGGCAATTGTAGAAAAAATCACTGACCAAGGTGTATTGTTACGCATCACAGTGGCAAAACCGGGCGGCGTCAGAATCCAAAGCGACAAAGGGATCAACTTTCCCGAGACCGATCTTGGCTTGCCAGCCTTAAGCGAAAAAGATTTGGCAGACCTGGACTTTGTTTGTATGCATGCCGATATGGTCGGCTTTTCATTTGTTGAATCATTGGCGGACATGGAGTGCCTAATGACAGAATTGACAAAAAGGAATGCCTTCGAGCTACCTATTATTGCCAAGATAGAAACCAACAAAGCCGTAAAAAATCTTCCCGATATCATACTGGGGACAGTTGGTCGGCATAAACTCGGCATCATGATTGCACGGGGTGATTTGGCCGTAGAATTGGGCAGTGCAAGACTGGCTGAAATTCAGGAAGAATTGTTATGGTTATGTGAGGCAGCCCATGTACCCGTTATCTGGGCGACACAAGTGTTGGAGTCCATCGCCAAGAAAGGGGTAAGGTCAAGGCCTGAATTTACCGATGCGGCGATGGCTGTCCGGGCAGAGTGTGTCATGCTCAATAAAGGCCCCTATATCTTGGATGCGATAGAAGCATTGGTCAACGTCATGATCCGTATGCATGAACATCAGAGGAAAAAGTTTTCTAGATTGCGGGCGTTACATTGGTAAACAGATAGAATTTATACGCCATAAAATAGCCATCAAATAAGTTTTGAGAATCCATATAAAACCATGTTCACTTTGGTAGAAGGTGTTTTTTAGAGTTCCCTGTTATGGTGTCAATTTTATAGTATTTATTGTTCGCACCAACGCTTAATCCTGATTCGACTACCACGAATGTTTATTTTTTTGATTTGAATGAGAGGTACTATGAGTAAGTTTTTTATGTATGGAAAATTTTCGACCCTATCAATCATGCCGCAAACCGAAAAACTGAAAAACTATGATGACTACAAAAAACAGATCATTGAAGACTTAAAAAGGCATATTGAGATCCTTGAAGATCCCTGCAAACTAATAGTGGATGGCGAGAATAAAGACCCTCACTATATTTTAGGGCTTTCATATGTCGCAGATGATTTAAGCATTATTGAGTTAACCCTGAGATGCAAAAGAAAACTGTTTGATTTTGGAAATAAAGGCGAGAAATATTTCAAGTTTGTCGTTCCTATTGAAAATAGGGATGAATCCACCGTTAAGGCCATTAGAATTAGCTTGCTAAACGAACTCATTAAAAAAGTTGAAGACGATGAATATAAAACACTCATCAAAATGTATTTACGAAAACATTAAACCGTAAGCTGAACCAGTTGAATGTGGGACTAAACAACTACCCTCCCTAACCATGGCCGACTTCGACCCCACATACGGATATAATCTGGAGCGATTGCTAAAAATTGTTCCTCCCCCGCAGTCGGAAGGATTTGCTGCATTCTGGCAGGCTCGCTATATACGTGCCATGAAATTAGACCCATGCCAGCACATTAACCCATGCGGCAGTTTTCATCCTGACTTCGACTGTTACGATTTGAATTACCGCTCTACCGATGATTTCGAGATCGGAGGTTGGATCTTGATTCCCAAACATTCGCCAGTGACTCGAGGCGTAGTCGTGGGGCATGGCTACGGTGGACGGGAAGGGCCAGATTTCGACTTACCAATTCCCGGTGCGGCTTTCTTATTTCCCTGTTTTCGCGGCTTATCGGGGAGTAAGCGCTGGCCGATTTCAGATAACCCAAATTATCATGTGTTGCATGACATCGACAAACGAGACCGATATATCCTTGGCGGATGCGTGGAAGACTTGTGGTTGGCAGTGTCCGCCTTATTGAAGCTGTTTCCCTCTGTATCAGGTCATATCGCTTATCTCGGCATCAGCTTCGGCGGGGGTATTGGCGCCTTAGCGTTGCCTTCGGATACGCGCATTCAGCGTGCCCATTTCAATGTGCCGAGTTTTGGCAACCACCCGCTACGTCTTCAATTGCCGACTTGGGGCAGCGCAGCAGCAGTGCAGAATTACCAGCGAGAGCACGGTAATATTCTCGCAACATTAAACTATTATGATGCCGCTGTTGCCGCCCAACACATTCAAATACCTGTGCATGTAGCGGCGGCACTGGCTGACCCGATGGTCGCTCCACCAGGCCAGTTCAGTATTTATAATGCGCTGCCTCGGGAAAAGAAATTGTTCGTTCTTGATAAAGGACATTCGGATTACCCTAGGCAAGCTGAGCAAAAAAATGCTTTGTTGTCAGAATTACAGGATTTTTTCAATCATTTATGAACCGCGAGTATCACTGTTGGTACAGCCCTCATTTAGGGCGGGATATGGAGCTGCTGGTGTTTGGTCACGCCGGGGCTAAAGTACTGGCATTTCCTACCCGTGACGGACGCTTTTACGAGTATGAAAATCTCGGTATCGTTCATGCCCTTTCTGAAAAAATCGACAACGGACATATTCAATTATATTGTGTAGACAGTATTGTCAGTGACACCATTTATTGCCCATGGCTTCATCCGGCCGACCGCATCCAACGTCATATCCAATACGAGGAATACGTTCTCAACGAAGTTATGCCCCTTATGGCAAACAAAAACCCGCATCCTTGCACTATCGCCTTAGGTTGTAGCTTAGGCGCATACCATGCCGCCAATATCGCCTTTCGGCATCCACACCTTTTTCAAAAGCTCTGTGCTTTTTCAGGCCGCTATGATTTGACGATGGGCGTCGATCATTTCCAGAACTTGTTTGACAATTACTACGACGAAAACATCTACCACAACACCCCAAGCCATTTTCTTCCCCAGCTCGACTGCGATTGGCGGTTGCAGCATTTACGTAAAATGGACATCGTGTTTGCCATCGGCAAAGAAGACCCATTCCTCGAAAATAACCGCCACCTGAGCCATATATTGTGGCTTAAAGGTATTTGGCACGCCCTGCACGAATGGAGCGGACGGGCACATCGCGGCAGTTCATGGCGGGAAATGATGCCGCTTTATGTGTAAAAGATACCTTTGCATGGCTACGCATTACGGCTAAAAGCTATCATTGATACCACCGCTTACATAAAACGCTTTGCCATTCGGATTCCAGGCTATACCCATATAGCTGTTGGGTATCTTAAGGACTTGCGTCTTTTTAGGCTTAGCTGCGGAAATGTCGTAAACAAACACAAATTCATCGAATGACAGTGTATTGAAATTCTTATCGTGCCACCAGTTATAACCGCTGGTTAACACCAACATCGTCTTGCCATCCGGGCTGATGCTCGTCGTGACACCTTGTCAGGCGCGAAACTCCGGTGCTGTAGGAATTTGTGGGCCTAGTGATTCAAAGATCGAACCAGGTGCTGCGGTTGGTGTTATGCGAGCGCCGGTAGAAGTTGGTTCTCCTTTAAGTAAAGCCACCTTAGTCGCATTATCCACACTAACCGATGTTGTTGTGATGAGCAGACTTGCTGATAAATTCAGCAGGACAAGCGGATTTTTTAACAAAAATTTTGATTTGAGTATGAAGTACAAAGTTATACAGCTAAGCGAAGCCACAAAATCCCAGATTCCATCCAGACTACTCGTTAACGCAACCAAATAATTCGTAGCTAATTGTTCAACGACAAGGCGATTTATATCTTCTTGGAGGACTCTAACTCACAGGATAGCTAGAGTCCATTTCTCCGAAAATGACGCTAAGAATGCCTATTTTTGTGGCTTAATCTTCCAGGAGATGTTTCAAACCACCACGCAATACTTTGCCTTCGATAGCCTTTTCAGCCGCATAAGTGCCTTGGATTGGGCTGACCGTAACAACTCGTGGTTTCAACGCATTGGTTTCGCTTTTAGGCGATTTATCCACCGGATAACCCGCATCAGACGGTGGTATTACAATTGAAACACCTGGCAAATTGATATTTGCGGGTATCCCAACTGAATTTGCAAACGGGCTGTCACCTAAGTTTTCATAGAACTTCAAGCCGAAGTTGGATGAGCTGCCAATGCGCGTGAATTTGAAGTTGAAATCATCAACAGTGTCATTGATTTCATCAATTACAGGAGTGTTAACATTCAAGCCGATAGCCACGGGTAACTGAACCCGACCATGTTTATCAAGGGAATCCACCAGTTTCAGTACGAGTTTCGCTACAATTTTTGCATCCGCTGCACCGTTGCCTTCGGCACTGACCGCAATAGCGGGAATGCCTTTATTCAGTGCCGTGACCGCAGCTCCTAACGTACCCGAATGCGGCGTGATAACCCCCAGGTTATTGCCTTCATTGGGGCCGGAAATCACGAGGTCAGGGGCATGGCCCCAAATTTGTTGGGCTTTTACATCAATACCATACAATGCCGACGCGCTTGGTGAGCCGTCTACATAGAATTGCTGCGGGGCAATTCCGGTTGGACCTACGCCTGGCGAACCTGTCGGTAACCGACCCGCTGCCGATGGTTTGCTAGTTGGCGGGATTGGGCGCAAAAAGGCAATCTGACCACCTGTACCACTTTGCCCTAAATAGGGCGCTGATAGGATGACATCATGACCTGCATCCACAAGTACATCGTATAACGCTTGGATATTGGGTGTTTCAAAACCATCATCGTTGGTGATGACGATGTTCAAGGCCATAGCTGGTGTCGTTGCTACAAAAAACAGTAGTGCAGTTAACATATTCCGCATGATTTTCTCCAAAATAAGTATGTTATGAAAAAATATAATTTTAATTTTTAACGCTCAACCTAAAAAAGGGGCGGTGAAACCGCCCCCCAATACCAAAATCCTAAAAAAGGATTACTTTGCTCGAGGTAATCCCTCCGACTTCATGATCGCCTCGCGTAGTTTCACTTCATCGGCGTCCGGTCTAGTGAAATCAACTGCGCTGCTAAGCGCGAGCCAAGTGGAATTTGCACCTTTGGCATACGCGATTGGTGCGAATGTATAAGGCGTAAAATCCGGTTTGCTGGTGAAGAAGTCACGCAAATCAGTCGCTGCCGCATCGTACTGGTTAAGCGGAGGAAGCCCCAGAATCAGGTCGATAGTTTTGAAAATACTTGAAAGACTCGTATGCGTCTTGCTCACATATTCACGTTTAGCCCAAGGACTGATGGTCAAGAAAATGGAGCGATGTCCTTCGACGTGGTCGAAACCGTTCTGGGTATCGTCCTCCATCACAAAAATCACCGTGTCTTTCCAGCAAGGGCTGTGTGAAATTAGATCAACTGTCATACCCAAAGCAGCATCGTTGTCCTGGACGTAACGCTTAAAACCCCAGGCTTGACCTGTTGGGTTAATGTGGTTGGCACCACCGCCGTGGTCGTTCGGGTAATACAAATCCACGAATGAAGGCAGCTTGCACTCGCCAGACTTTTTGTCCACAAACCGATCTTCAAACACTTGCTTGAAGCGGCCAAAACGGCTGAAGCGGGTAGGGTCTTCAGGCAGAGGCGCATCAGGAATACGGGTGTTGTAGGTCGGGAACAAGTGGTCAGAGTTGTCGCGCACCACTTTTTCCATCGGCACGTTGGCTTTCTCGCGGGCACCAGTTGGTTCTGTACCGAACGGTTCTGAAATCAGCGCAAACTCGAAACCATTGCCAAAGTTGATAAACGATTTGTTGTGGCGTTTCAAGTGCATATAAATGCCGCCGTGCTGGTTGTAATCGTTTGGCTCCGGTGAAGCATTGGCATCTGTGAAGCCTTTACGTCCTGGATATTTCGCATTCACTTCTGGGTCATCATCTGCCTCACTCCGTCTGCCGCCATAATCCGCCGGCCAGTGAGTTTCCTCAAACTCTGCGGTGTAGGTGTTGGTCAGCCAACGATGTCCATCCGAGGAAACTGAAGGTTCCAAAAAGAAGTTGTCGCTGAAACCGAAGCTAAGTGCGAGCTCATGGTGATTAGGGCTTGCGTCATATCCGAGCGCGAAGCTGGGTTCACTGTTGACCGCCACACCTTTGCGCGTAGTCGTAATGTCACCAAAAATTAGGTCGTGCGTGGCGTTTTCTTTGTTGAGGAAGATGATATGTTTGATTTGCTTACTGGACATGCCCGCTTTGTTTGGAATCGGGTTGTTGTTGTCCGCAATCATCTTCTGTTCGACAAAGCCATTATTGGCATATACACGTTGGGTAAACGAAACCAATTGCTGAGCCGTAGGGACTGGAATGATATTCACCGTACCTAAAGTACTGTGCTTGGGTGATCCATCCTCATTGCCAGGAGGATCAATGATATTTGGCGTGGCACCGCGACCACTGGCGTTAGCGACGTAGAGATTAAGCCCATCGGCACTCACCGCGACACTGCTAGGCCACCAGCCCGTTGGAATATGACCTACCAATTTGCCGGACTTGCCTTCCAAACGAATCACACCAATGGCATTGACACCAGCCTCAGCCACATAGAGTGTTTTTTTGTCTGGACTCATTGCCAATGCCACCGGTTGCACACCCTTGATCTTGCGGTTTTCACCATTAAGCAACGATAGTTTAATACGTCCGAGTTCCTTGTAGGTCAGCGGGTGCAACACTGAAATGCTGTCATTGTTACCGTTGGCAACATAGATGGCTTCAGGCCCGAATGCAATCGAATTCGGATGGCTACCACTGTACGTTACGATGCCATCTTCTTTCTCACCAACCAATAGACCAGTTTTCACGATCTTACTGACTTTAGGTGCAGTGGGCGCACTTACATCGAGTACGTAGAGCGAAGACGATTTCGGATCATTCGGGCTGCCAAGGCCGGGTACTTTGTACGTTTGGTCAGCGGGGACATAGCCGCAACGAATTCCATCAGGGTCTCTAAGTGACGTAGGTAAATTGCGTGGATCGACTTTCTTGATCTGGATGTTGCGGTCATACTTGGTTTCATCTGGATAGCCCGCACCAGGGTAGCACAATGGATAATCGACATTATCGTCGCCAGTTGGACTTACGGGGCGCAATTGTGCGTACTCAAATACGCCGACATGGCTTACTAGCAGCGTATCCCCATCAGCCGACAGCTTGATACCGAAAGGGTAACGACCCACCTTAACGCCTGAGATTACGGCATCAAAGTTATCAGGCTTTAGGATGTCGCCATTGACGTTAACCCCAGTCTCGATCTTCGTGGTGTCGATTACATGCACCATAAAGCTGGCTTGGTCAACAACATAGACGTAACGGCCATCAGGCGATACTGTCAATTGGCCTGGATAAGCACCATTAAAGCGATTCGGTGGAGGCGTATTGTTTCCCACCTTAAGCGGATCGCCAGGATTGGTCACTAACGATTTGCCAGTGCCGTTCAGGTTTACCGAGCCAATAATCTGACCCGCAATGGCATCGCCAACCCAAACATTACCGTTCTGGCCGCCGCCTACGTAGAAGCGCTTGCTGTCGGGCGAAAACACCACACCAAG
>JABFSV010000248.1 GCA_013140405.1 Methyloglobulus sp.
CGTTTGGTTGACAGGATTGCCGGTAAGCTCGGCGCATCTTTTAGTTCCGGCATCCATAATCTGGTTAAAGAATGGTCGTTACACTAGCAATTCAGTCTGGATTCAGGGTGTTCAGCTACACTATAAACAACTGGTAGATAGTTGCCCAAAATTTTGGGCATCCGTCAGGACATATAAACCGCCACCTTTAACAGTTGTAATCATGAGAATACTGATTAAATTGCTAATACTACTAACAAGCCTATCGAGTATTTGTCTTGCCGAAGATTATCAGGCTATTGCGCGAGTTAGTCTTGACGATGCAACCCGACAAATCCTAAAAGATGGCAACAAGCGGGTATTGGGTGCAACAACTGAAATTATTGACGGCAGGGAAATTCATATTATCAAAGTGTTAACGCCCGATGGTCGAATACAACATTATAAAATCGACGCAGAAACGGGCGCGATAACCGGTTAAAGGTATTTAGGGAGTAGTAAGCAATGCGTATTCTTGTTGTTGAAGACGAAATAACACTCTGTAAACAGATCCATGAATATCTGGAGACCAAAGGTTTTGCTGTCGATACCGCTAACACAGGCAAAGACGGCTATTACATGGGCAAGGAATATCCGGTTGATGCGGCAATTATCGACATCGGGTTGCCCGATTTTTCGGGTATTGAACTGATTAAACGACTACGTAAAGACAATGTCACGGTTCCTATCCTTATCCTGACTGCACGCAGCCGTTGGCAGGAAAAAGTGGAAGGCCTGGAAGCGGGTGCCGATGATTATCTGGTTAAGCCTTTTCATTATGAAGAACTGCTGGCACGACTTAACGCCCTGATCCGACGGTCGGCAGGTCAAGCACAGCCCGTACTGACACACGACAATATCGAATTGAATACGGTCACCCAGGAAGTCTTGGTTTCCGGCGTTAAACTAGAATTAACAGCTTATGAATATAAAGTGCTGGAGTACTTGATGTTCCGCAAGGGTGAATTGATTACCAAAACTGTCTTGACTTCCCATATTTACGACGAAGAATTTGATCGGGACAGCAATGTCATCGAAGTCTTTATTGGCCGCTTGCGAAAAAAACTCGACCCAGATGGCTCTCGGCAACCTATTGAAACCTTACGTGGAAGAGGCTATCGCATCCCACTCTAAATTTTTATCAATACCCATTTAAACTCAAGTGCGAACAAAGTCTTTAAGTTTCCGCTTATTAGCTACAGAAGGCTTAGTGCTGGCGGTATTTTTTGCGCTGGTTGCCGTCGTCCTGGAACAAAGTTTTAGGGAAAGTGCAGAACAAGCACTTAAAGAACGGTTGCAGGTACAAATATATTCGTTGTTATCGACCGCCGAACTGAAAAACTCCGGCGACCTGACCCTCCCCCCTAACCTACCTGAACCCCGCTTCGCCAATCCAGGCTCAGGACTCTATGCCTTCATCCAGCAACCCAATAAAAACCTGGTCTGGCGCTCGCCGTCTTCGATAGGGTTGGACGTGCCAGCACCACCAGAAAAATTAGGTGCCGGTAACACTTACTTCTTGGCAGATAACCCGCGCCGATATTTACTGCACTACGATATCCTCTGGAAAAATATCGCAGGCGTTGAAAAAGAATACATTTTCACAGTCGCCGAAGATTCCGAATTCGTCAGCCAACAGGTAGATCTTTTTAGAAAACACTTATGGTCTTGGCTTGTTATTATCGGTATCGTCCTGATAATTATTCAGTTTGCCTTATTGCGGTGGTGCCTGAAACCGCTGCGGATTATCGTCAATGACCTGAATGCGATAGAAAACGGCGAAAAAACTTTGCTTGATGGTGAATATTCATCTGAATTGCAAGGCCTGGCCGGAAACTTGAATGCCTTCATCACCCACGAACGCGCCCACCTAGAACGCTACCGCAACACCTTGGCTGATTTGGCTCACAGCCTGAAAACCCCACTTGCCATATTGCGCGGCTGCACGGAATCTTTCAGCGCCAACAAGGAAACGGTGCAAGAGCAAATCTCCATAATGAATAAAATCGTCGAATACCAATTGCAACGCGCCGCCGCCAAAGGCGAGCATAAATCCATAAAAGGCATCGATTTACCGGATTTTCTGAACAAAGTAAGCAACTCCCTTAACAAGGTTTATATCGACAAGGCTATCCACATCGGCATCAGTGCACCCGAACAATGCCAAATTTATTTTGAAGAAGGTGATTTATACGAAATCGTAGGCAACCTGATGGACAACGCCTGTAAATGGTGCCGCCAAAACATCAAAGTCACTGTTACCAAAAACCCAAGAAAAAACCGCCGTAACTATGCCCTGCTCATACAAATAGATGATGACGGGCCAGGCATCCCGGACGGCAAACTCAACGAAATCCTGAAACGCGGCGTACGTGCTGATGAAAACATTCACGGTCATGGCATCGGCATGACCGTAGCTTATGATTTGATTGGGATGCTGGGAGGAAAGCTGGAGGGAAACAAAAGCAGTGAATTAAAGGGTATGAGTTGGAGAGTTTATTTGCCGTGAAGATTAAAAATCCTTCTTATTCACTTCAGTAGTAAGCCTTACAAATAGCCCCTATAGGTATTCTTACTAATTGTGCGAAAGCTTAAGGTTGTAGACAATAGAGTCAGGCCATCGATTACATTTCTGGCTAAACTCATTTATCTTCACCGTAAAGGCCGCTAACATGTTAGAAAAAGTCTGGTACGAGCTTTCACCAATCACTTACTCAATAGTGTCGTGTCTTGCTATGTTTTACACCAATATTTTAGGTATCGTTTTTGCCTCCCTGTTGCTCATTGTATCCGTGTTGATTGGGGTGATGCGTATACAGTCACGCACCACACCTAAATCGGTGACGAAGACGAGAAAATCCAAAACTATTTATACCAGGTAGCGCTAACCTGGACGTTGTTACTGATCGATGTCATCGAGCCATGTCGTCTTGCAGCATGGCAAGGGTCATTAGTACGAGTTGGCATTACCATCCTTGCCGGAGTCGTTGCCGCGCTTGGACATTACCACGAACCAGAATCTTGCACGTGTGAACAGTGCGGCAAGGCATTGGTCATGATTGGTGAATACATCACCGAGCAACTTGAGTAGAAACCGCCAAGATTATTATGATTCGTTGAAACGCTTGCGCTTCTCGTTCGGTTTGCTATCCAATAAGGAATCTAGCGTATTGAAAAACGGCATGAAATCGCTCGATTCTCGTTCAAAATCCTCTTCGTCAG
>JABFSV010000207.1 GCA_013140405.1 Methyloglobulus sp.
TTCCTATTTATAGCCGTTTACATTCCGCCACGGTCACTCAGGAAATCAAGCGCCGTGGCCAAATCATGGTCGAACAAGCACGAGCCCTCAAGCGGGCAACTAACAAACCCGTCAAAGTCCAATACACCGGCATTCAGGTATTGGCGCAATGCACCAATGACCTACATTACTCCAATAGCCGTGACCGCGCATTAGCCATTGCCGCGGCTATCAACGAAGATATTTTAGCGATTGACGAATTGGGTGTGGAGTATATCCAGCTTGACGAATTCACCTGGCCTTATTTTTATGAAGATTGGGCTATCGAAGCCTTCAACCGCGCGGTAGCCGGCGTGAAACAAGCCAAGATTGTTTGCCATATCTGTTGGGGTAATTGGGGCGGTACACCGGCTTATTATCCTGATGATACTGCAGGTAGCGGGGAGGTGTTTGATTTAACCAAACGTGCCAAAGATGCTAAAGCTCCGAATCCCACCTCATCTGTAGTACCAAAATCCTACGAAGCAAAAATAGATGTGTTCAATATCGAAGGCATAGGCCGCATATCTTTTGATCAATCGGGCCTTGAAATACTGAAGCAACATCCAATCCCTAAGAATATGATGTTCTGGGCTGGTGTCATCGATGTCAAAAGCACAGTCACTGAAACCGCCGAACAGGTCGCAGCAAAAATTCGCCAATTACTCACGGTAGTTCCGGCAGAACAGTTGGGTGTTACTACCGACTGTGGACTCATCTTGTTACAACGTTATATCTGTCAAGACAAGCTACATGCTTTAGTTGAGGGAGCGAAAATAGTCCGAAATGAACTAGCAAATTAAATGAGTGCTAAATTCTAAGTTGGCTTGGGAAAGAACCAAGCCAACAAGATAGTTAGCTAGTTTACTTAGTGATGAAATTATTTAAACAATAAGACAGGACGGCTACCGCAATGGATGTTTGGGGAGACTCTTATACCATCGGAAAATGGCAAGACTTAATCGTCGAAACACTAGAGTCCGGCGATAGTACGCCTATTTTCAACATAAACCCCAAAGATACGCGCGAATTCGATGCTATTTTTCTGGGTGGCGGTGCCGCCGGACGTTTTGGGGCAGCTTATTTACGTGCTCTTGGCGGTCGAGTGCTTATTATAGATCGCTGGCCTTTTCTTGGGGGTTCTTGCCCCCATCAAGCCTGTGTACCTCACCATCTGTTTTCAGACTGCGCGGCACAATTGATGCTGGAGCGCACCTTTTCCAGTAAGCTCTGGTTTCAAAACCTAGAAGACAAAATCGTTTCCATAAAGAACATTGTTGATCTCTTTAGAAATGGCAGGACAGGCCCCCATGCCGTGATGAACTACCAAAGCAAAGAGCAGCTGGGATTGGAGTTTGTGCTGAATGCGGAGTCAGAAATTATCGATGCAAATACCGTCAAAATTGGCAAACGTAAGTACCAAGCGAAAAACTTGGTATTGGCCCTGGGTGCCAAACCCCTCGTAGCTGACATTCCTGGAGCAAGTTTAAAAGGCGTATTCAACTCCCTAACCTTAGTAGAAAAGCTGGATTATGAGCCGGGTAATACTATCGTCGTCATCGGCGGGGGAAAATCAGCGATTGAATACGGTTGCTTTTTTAATGCGACAGGACGGCGTACGCTTGTGATAGCAAGGCATCAATTAATGCCCATGCTTAAAGATGCTGAATCCCGTTCCTACGCCATCCTTATGATGGAAGAACAGGGCATGGAGTTTTTAGAATATGCTGAAATATCGAATATTCAAGGAGACTTACAAGGTAAGGTCAAATCAGTTTCTATAAGAACTGCCGATGGCACAATTAATGTAGATACCGATTTTGTTTTTATGGGGCTAGGCGAACAGGCCAATTCCGAAATGATTGCCCAAAAATTGGCTTTGGAAACTGGAGAAAAAGGTTTCATTAAAATCAATCGACACATGCAAACCTCAGTACACAATGTATATGCCGTCGGTGATGTAACCGGGTCGCCAATGGAAATGTTTAAAGCCAGGAAAGAAGGCGTGTGTGCTGCTAAAAACATCATGGGACAAACCAGTGAATATAAAGCGGCTGATTACCCTGATTTTATGCATACGCACTACGAGGTTTGTTGGTTGGGATTGAGCGAAGAGGAAGCGCGTCAGCGACATGCCAACGTAAAAGTCATGAAATTGCCCCCGGATAACCCAAATGGGTTAGATGTTGGCTTGCCAGCAGGCGATCGGATGATGCTGTATTTAATGGCGAAGCCGCGCATGTCAGGTTTTCAAAAGCTTATTATCGATGGTGATACCCGTAAAATTTTAGGGGCTTTTCATATTGGGTATGGGGCAAAAGATGGCTTTCAATACCTCAATTTCCTGGTAAAAAAAGGCCTTACGATAGATGATTTGGCCGATATGGACGAATTGTTTATCAGCCCCAGTTATTTCATTCAATTATGTCGATTACGCGCAGGTGATCCTCATTTTAATAATATGTAGAGCCTAGAATGGAAATGAGTAAGCGTTTTCAAGGTAAACAAGCCGTTGTCACTGGTGCTGCCAGCGGCATGGGCTTTGACATCGCCAAGCGGCTTGGGATGGAAGGGGCAACGCTGGCTATTTTGGACATTAACCAGGATGCCTTAGCGGAGGCGGCGCAGGTTCTCCGGTCCGATGGGCTAATTGTCAATGCTTATCAACTAGACGTTTCTGACACGACAGCGGTTAGCAACTGCTTCAATCATCTGATCGACAATTTTAATGGAACGCTCGATATTTTGATTAACAATGCCGGAATTGCTGATTTTGGCATGGTGGAAACCACGGAATCCGATGTCTGGAATAAAGTTATGGCGGTCAATGTTAATGGCACCTACTTATGTGCCAAAGCCGCACTACCCGCCATGAAACAGCACGGTGGAACCATCGTTAACTTTGGCTCAATAGCAGGGATGGTAGGGATACCGAATATGGCTGCTTATTGCACGTCCAAAGCTGCTGTCATTGGTTTAACCAAACAAATGGCGGTGGATTACTCAAAGTTAGGCATACGCGTCAACTGCATCTGTCCAGGCATGGTCGCCGATACCGACATGGGACGGCAAATACTTGGCACCGACGAATCCGAGGCATTGATGCAAAAGCGGTTGAGCAAATATCCGATAGGACGCTTCGGCAAGTCCGAAGAAATAGTCGCGGCGGTATTGTTTTTAGCTTCTGATGAAGCCAGTTTTGTCTGTGGTTCGGCATTTACAGTAGATGGCGCCATGACAGCTTTTTAACGTTAAAACACATGTATACACAAACCGACAAACGTTGCACTTTAACCGAACTGGTCGCGCATATTCAAAGTGGCGATTGTTTGGCGATTGGCGGCGGTTTATCCTGGCGCGAACCGATGGCAGCGTTACGGGAGTTGATTCGACAAGGCATCAAAGACCTTAAGCTGATTGGATCGGCGCACGGTATTGATGTAGATATGTTGTGCGGTGCGGGCAATGTCGCTGTCAGTGCGGAATCCTATGTCGGGTTTGAACAAGATTTTGGCATGGCGCTCAACTACCGCCGCGCCTGTGAATCAGGAACTGTTAAGGTCGAAGATAACTGCTGCTACACTTTAGTCCAGCAACTTAGGGCCGCCATTCAGGGATTACCTTTCATGCCGATTCGTTCGGTACAAGGGACAGATTTTCTTAAGCTGCACCCTGAATTTAAGACGATGACCTGTCCTTTTACTGGCGAGCAACTGGTTTTGGTGCCCGCGCTCAAACCCGATGTCGCCCTTATCCATGCCCATTATGCCGACGAACATGGCAATTTGCATATTGAAGGGCCACCAGTAGCCGACATACTTTTTGCCAAGGCAGCTAAAAAAGTCATCGCTACGGTTGAAGCTTTAATCCCTCATCAGGAACTGGCAAACAAAGGCGTAACGATTCCCTATTTTTATGTTACCGCCCTTTGCGAAGTGCCCTACGGCACCCACCCGACATCCTGCTACCCTCGTTATGCTTATGATAGGGAACATACGAAGCTCTATTACCAGGCAGCAAAAAACGGCGCCGATAACTTCCGTGACAATTACCTCAATCCGTTTGTTTATGGTTGTAAAGACCACGCCAGCTATTTAAATTTGATTGGTGGTCAAACAAAGCTTATCCGCCTTGAGCAATGGAAAGATGGTATCGATCAGTGGATGCAGCTTTATGAATAAGTTAGGAAACATAAAAAGCTGTACCCTCGGCGAATTGATGATTTATCAAATTGCTTTGTCGATAGAAGATGGGATTTTGGCTTTTCACGGTTTTGGATCGCCGTTGGTACAGCTAGCTTTACACTTGGCAAAACGAAATCATGCACCTAATTTGGTGTTGGTAGCCGGTGCGACCTATGGCATCAATCCGACTCCCGCATTTTTAACGCCAACGACCAATGATTTCGCCATGAACCGTGATGCCGAGTGTCATTTATCGATTGAAGAATTATTTGACCTTGCTGCGAGTGGGCGATTAGGCCGAATGTTTTTGTCGGGATTGCAAATTGACTGTTGGGGCAATATGAATGTCACCCGTTTGGGAAATGATGAGAGGCTTACGTTAAAACTACCCGGCGGAGGCGGGGGCTGTAACCTATCATCTGATGCCGACCATGTGACCATCTGGACAGCGGCGCATCGCACCCATGCCGATAACTTAGGCCGTCGCCGTTACCGCTTGGTTAACCGCTGCGATTTTGTCACCAGTGTGGGACATCGCACAGCAGATGGCTTGCCCCGTGCCAGTATGCCTTATCGCGGCGGTGGGCCGGATTCTATAGTGACTGACTTAGGTATCTTCAATTTTAATCATGAAGGGCATGCGCAGTTGCGCTACCTTTATCCAGATACCAGCATTGAATTGGTTGCTGAAAGCACTGAATTTGAATTTCCAGTTGCTGATGACTTGTCAACAGCCGCTTTACCTGAGCCTGCTTTGATCGAACTTATCCGCCGCCTGGATCCTCTAAAAATTCATGAACGAGAACTCAGCCAGGATGATCGAGGGCGAACTTTTGAACTGGACGGGGTTTAGCGAATGAACGGCGCAATCCTTCAAGTGGGTAATTTAAAGCAGAGGCAAAATTTTGTGCCTTTACCTTATCGTTGCGTCAGTTTCCAGCCTTATGATGGCGCAATGGATGCCAAAGTAATCGAGCAATATGTACTGGCAAGGGAAGTCTACCGGC
Source organism: Methyloglobulus sp. (assembly GCA_013140405.1). Classification (GTDB taxonomy): domain Bacteria; phylum Pseudomonadota; class Gammaproteobacteria; order Methylococcales; family Methylomonadaceae; genus Methyloglobulus. Next base: position 5,210 of record JABFSV010000207.1, read on the forward strand.
GCACGGACATTATAATACTGCACAATAGCCGCCAGGAATATGCCGTAATCGCCATACAACGCGCCGGTTCGGAAACCTTGTTCACTGCTGTTGAAAAAGTCGAAGTATTAGCCCTGCCGGATGACTGCGTTTTTATCGCCGATCCAGATACCGATCCGGGTAACCGCTCTGCCTTAGGCAAGGCGGCTTTGAAACATCAAGTTTCACCGCAACAGACGGCAATCGTGGTCGGTGCATTTGACCATGTCAACATCATCCATCATCCCAATCCTAAGATGTTACGGGTAATAGAAGTCATTCCACCCGAACCGCCCAAACTGTATCGCATGGTTGAACAGGTACTCAGTTATGCCGATTTGCCGCCTATCGTCCTGGAATTGGAAACAATCGACCTGCGTGACCTTGCCGGAACGGTAACTCCGGAAGCTTATTTAGTGCCATGCCGTTCTGGCGGATTGGCAGATTTAGGCGCTCCCGTTTATTTTCTGGACGAACGCCCCGAACAACGGCAGCAATGGACTTTGCTCGGTTGTGAACGCAGCCTGCAATTCCATCGCCATTACTACGGAGATGAACCACCCCGCGTGGAAATGTGCCCGCGTAAACTGCTGAAGCCGGACAAAAAAGCGACTATATTGAAGTGCTGCCTACTGGAATATGAATTTGAACAAGAAGGTAACAGCGTTATTGTGCCGTGGGGAACAGACTTGGGCATGATTGAAAAGGCTTTACGTCAGTTATTCGTTGGGAATTCAAGGCATGAGTGAACTTGCTTGGGAAAATATTATAGGAGGCCAACGCGATTCGCGGGAGCGAAAGCCGCGTAAAACAGGCTGCACGATGGTAATGGATGTCGGTAAAAGCTTGCACGAAACCCAAAGCATGCTGCAACTCTGTTCCAATTATATAGACCATTGGAAATTCGGCTTTGGTACCTCCGTTTTTATGGACAAGGGCTTGCTGCAAGAAAAACTTCAAATACTGGCGGCGCACAATATCCTCACATTCCCTGGCGGCACATTGCTGGAAGTGGCTTTGCTTACCCACCATTGCCGGGTGTTTATGACCCATGCCAAATCCTTAGGTTTTACAGCCGTTGAAATTTCTGACGGAATCCTCCCAATTCCAAGGTTCAGGCGTAAGAGGATCATCGAATGCGCCTTAAATGCCGGGTTGATCCCGATCACCGAAGTCGGCAAAAAAGACCCGAAACGGCAACCTACCCCGGAACAAATCGCCGAAGAGATAAGGGAAGACCTGGAATGGGGCGCAGCCTGGGTTATTATCGAAGGACGCGAGAGCGGTCATAGTGTGGGCGTGTTCGATGAGTCAGGTAATGTCGATGAATTTGAGGTCGATGTCATTATCGAAATGATCGGCGATAAATCCGATTCCTTGATCTGGGAAACACCGCTTAAGTCCCAACAGGCATTTTTCATCGAAAAATTCGGTGCGAATGCCGGGCTCGGCAATATCCCGTTAGACCAGGTTCTTGCCGTCGAAGCGCTACGTAATGGTTTGCGTTTTGAGACCTTGAATCGTGTTACTGGCAAGTTATTACGGGAAGGTTCCTGGGATCCTAACCAAGTTGAAAGCAATGGTGCGAACAGTACGCCAATGACCCCGAATGGCACGGCGACATGACAGCTAACGATGTCCGTCAGCCGGTTTCATTACAGGAACAAGTCCTGGAAATCGGCACAAGACTTAAAAGCCCGCCGTCGGACAGGATGGTCGAATCTGCGTTTGCTGCGGAATTAAGCCATCAGGTGCAATTATTTGAAGCGATAGGGCTGGTTGATATTGCCCATACCTTGATCGTCATCGAACTGGGTACTATCCCGAAATCCCAAGGCCATCTTTTGCTGGCGCAATTATTGGCCTTGCAAACCAAGCCGCCTTCGTTCGTAATGACTCCGACCAGAGGAGATATTTATACCAACCGTGAAGCTTGGTTGGCGGAGCAGACAGAATCCGTTGGGTGGCTAGGTGCAGGCCGTGCCCGAAGAGAGGCGATAACCACGGCGTTTGTTCTTGTGCTGCGGCACACGCTTTTGGAGTTTATCGAAACCCTAATAATACTGGTCATGGCAATAGTGCATAAATCTGAACAGCATTTATTATCTATCATGCCGGATTACACTTATCTTCAGGCGGCACAACCGACTACGTTCGGCCATTATTTATTAGGCTTCGCTTACCCGCTGTTGCGTGACTTGGAACGCTTAGAATCGTTAGTGTCCCGGCTCAACTTCAGTCCAATGGGTTGCGGTAGCACGAATGGTTCAAGATTATTACAAGGTCGGCAATCACTAGCGGATTTATTAGGCTTTAATGGCTTAGTTCCTCACGCCCGCGATGCGATGTGGCAAGCGGATTTATTTATAGAAGCGGCTTCAATTCTGACAACGTGCAGCATCAATCTCAGCCGCTTGGCGGAGGATTTGCAAGTTTACAGCACCCAGGAGTTTGGCCTTATGGAATTGGATGATCGCCACGCCCGTGCCAGTAAAATCATGCCGCAAAAGAAGAACCCATTTGCGCTGACGCACATTCGTGGTGTTGCCAATAAAATGATAGGCGTTATGTCCACGGTCACAGCATCGGCTAGGACGCCATCAGGTCAACCGGACAATCGCCTATTAATTTATGGGGAATTGCCTGATGCGATAAAAACAGTTAATAATACTGCGTCTTTGATGACAGAAGTGCTGGAAGATATTACATTCAACGTAGAAAGAGGCAGAACATTGGTGGTATCCGGTTGGGTAATGTCCACCGATCTGGCTGAGGCATTAGTAATAGAATGCGGACTGGATTTTAGACGTGCGCATCAGTTGGTCGCTAAGCTGGCTAGCGAATACCAAGGTAAAAGCATCATGGAACTCGACCATAAGAGCTTAATGCAATCCGCTGAAAGGGTATTTGGCTATTCTATTACACTGACCGAACAGCAGCTTAACGCTGCGTTAGATGTTAATTTAGCTATTCAAGCGCGAAAAGAGCCTGGCGGTACGGCAGTTGATAGCATGAATAATATGATTGCCGAATGCCGCCAACAATTGGCAAAATATCATGCTTACAATCAGTCCAGCTTAGTCTATTTTGCCAGTAAACAACAGTCAGTAGTGGAACTCGCCATGAAAGAAATCGGACAATGAAGCCATGTTCAGATTAGGCTTTGACTACATTATCGTCGGTGCCGGTTCAGCCGGTTGTGTGCTTGCCAACCGGCTGAACGAGGATTCAAACTGCCGTGTTTTATTACTTGAGGCTGGTTGTGAAGATAACAACCCTGCCATCCAAACACCCGGCTTATTTTCCCAGTTGCAAGACGGTCTCTATGACTGGAGCGACCGTACCGTGCCGCAGCCCGCTTTGAATGGTCGCCGCATTTACATCCCTCAAGGAAAAGCGTTGGGTGGCTCAAGTTCCATCAACTACATGATTTACATACGTGGCAACCGGGCAGATTATGATTATTGGGCAAGTCTTGGTAATAAGGGCTGGAGTTATGAAGAAGTTCTACCTTATTTCATTAAATCTGAAACCAACCAAGCCGTTAATAGTCGCTATCATGGTCAGACGGGGCCTTTAGTAGTCTCCAATCACCCCAACATTTCTCCGGTCACTCAGCGTTATCTGTCCGCCGCTCAGGAAGTAGGGATTGCCTATAACCCTGATTTTAATGGCGAACAGCAGGATGGTTGTGGTCTTTTGCAACGGACGATTGTGAACGGTGCCCGATGCAGTGCTACTGCTTATTTGCGCTCGGCTCGGCGGCGTCCCAATTTAACTGTGATAAGTAATGCACAAGCCACCCAACTGCTGTTCGATAATCATCGTGTCATTGGCGTGCAGTACCTGCACCTGGGTAACGTAGCACAAGCTTATGCTGCTTGTGAGATCATTTTGTCAGCCGGAGCTTTCCGGTCACCGCAATTACTCATGCTATCCGGTTTGGGGCCTGCTTTGGCGCTTGAGAAACTCGGAATTAACGTGCGAGTGGATTTGCCGGAAGTTGGTAAAAATCTGCAAGACCATATTCATGCCCGCGTACGCTGTGAATTAACTCAACCTTTAACTTTTTCAGCCTTGTCTAACGAGGACAAAATTGCCGCTGTAAACGAATACGAATCTACTAAAACAGGCCCTTTGGCCTCAAATTTCCTGGAAGCAGGGGCTTTTGTTAAAAGCGATCCCGATGTGGCGTATCCCGATTTGCAATTGTTTTTGTTTGGCAATTTAACGCCAGAATACCCTGAAGCAGGTCAAGCTACACGTCACGGTATAGCGCTCACGGCTTATGTCAACAGACCTCGAAGCAGGGGTGAGATCACATTGTCATCCGCCGACCCACTGGATCGTCCTCGCATCAATCCGGGTTATTTCAGCGATCCTGACGACCTTCGTTGTTTGGTGGCAGGTGTGCGCTGGAATCTCAATATTCTTTACGGACAGGCATTTGACGATATCAGGGGCATTGAATTGTCACCCGGAATCAATATTCGTGATGATAATGGTTTGGAAGATTTTGTCAGGCGTACGGCATCGACCACTTGGCATCCGACAACGACCTGCCGGATGGGAGTTGATGCAACAGCGGTAGTCGATCCGGCATTGCGGGTTAATGGCGTAAGCGGCTTACGGGTAGTCGATGCGTCAGTAATGCCGACTATCGTCAGCGGCAACACCAACGCGCCGACTATCATGATCGCAGAAAAAGCCGCGGACTTGATCCGTGGATGTTTGTAACCAAAAAGGTAATCAAGCTGTGATTAATTCAGTCCATATAAGCGATTCCACGGTCTTTGGCTCATCCTGGGCTGATCCTGCACTACGTCCATTATTTGCCGAGCAAAACAGGGTAAGAGGCTGGCTTGAAATCATGACTGTCCTGGCAGATGTGCAAGCCGAGTTTGCTTTGATCCCTGAACAGGCTGCGATAGAGATTAAAGCGGCTTACGAAAGCATTACCATCGATGAAGCCTTCTTAAATGAAGTGGGCGAAGGTTTTTTAAAAACTAACCATTCATTGATGGGATTGATCAATGCCGTCAAAAACCAATGCGGTGCCATCGGTGGTGAATGGCTTTGTTACGGGGCATCCGTCCAGGATATAACCGATACCCATACGGTATGCACATTATTAAAGGTGTTGATACACTTTTTAGAACAACTCACTGCAATACAACAAATCCTGATTGATCTAGCTCGTCAGCACAAACACACTGTCATGTGCGGACGCACCCACGCCCAACCAGGGTTGCCGATTACATTCGGTTTTAAAGCCGCCACTTGGTTGGACGAACTGGAACGTCATCGCCAACGTTTAACTGAACTTAAACCACGCCTAAGCGTGGGCCAGCTTAGCGGCGGTGTCGGAAGCCTATCTTCCTTCGGGCCGCAGGCATTAGCGTTGCAAAAGACTTTTATGCAGCGCTTAGGCTTGGAAACGCCTGCCGTTTCCTGGACTAGCAGCCGAGACCGTTATGCCGAATGGTTGAATGTGCTGGCGATGATTACCTCAACTGGTGACCGAATCGGACAGGAAATCGTCAACCTGCAACGACCTGAGATTGGTGAGTTAAGCGAAGGTTTTGTCAGTGGCGCAGTCGGAAGTATTACCATGCCACAAAAACGCAACCCGGAAATCTCCGAACATCTTGGCACTTTATCAAGGGTAGTCAGGTATCATGCCGCGCACATGGCTGAAAACCTGGTGCATAGCCATGAACGGGACGGTCGTTCCTGGAAAGGGGAATGGCTGATTATTCCCGATGCAACATTGACGGCTGGCAAATCCTTGGCGTTACTTCTTACCTTACTCATGAATTTACAAGTCGACAAAAACCGGATGCTCGCCAATATAAAGGCAACTAACGGATTAGTCCATGCAGAAGCCGTCATGTTGAGGCTGGCCTTAACCTTGGGAAAACAAAGTGCGCACCAGCTTGTTTACGAATTGAGCTTGCCTACCCAAACGGAAGGGCTTGATTTTAAACAGGCTGTTTTAGGCCATCCAAAAATAAGTGCAATTCTGACTCGTAAAGAAATAGATTCGCTGTTCGATCTCGAACAAAGCACGGGCATGTGTGCCAACATGGTCGATCAAGTCATTAGCCGATGCCAGTCCTTATAAATGGGTGGTTGAGGTGACAATAGACAAACAATTTCCTGACAGACACGCCGTCATAAACCGAATTGCCAGCCAAATACCCCGCCATATCCTCGCACATTATCCAACCCCGCTCATGCGGGCAAACCGATTGTCAAAAACACTTGGCCGCACTGACCTGTGGTTTAAACGCGACGACCTGATCAGTTTCGG
>JABFSV010000152.1 GCA_013140405.1 Methyloglobulus sp.
CCAAAATGTCTGCGCTGGGCGCTGCCATGCGGAAATTAGTCCACTTGTGCTTTGGGGTCTTGAAAACCCGAAAACTTTATCATCCCAATTATGCAATTTAATATTGACTTTCAAGACGGTATCTACGTGCTGTCTTGCTTCAAATGAATGCGTGAACGGGAGCATGTCAATCAGAGGGGTAGGCAGGTTTTTTTGCCCACCGTTTTCATTATTGATTTGTTCATACCCGGCTATAATCTATCATTGTATTTTTTACAAATAGATTTCAATTCTTCGATGGAATACGGAGGCTGTTTTTTGTGCAACATTGCATGACAGTTTGGACATACAGGACGCAAGTCTTTAATTGGATCAACTTCGTATTCTTCTCCAATGTCTTCAAGAGGAGTTAAATGGTGTACATGAATAAACCCAGAACCAATTTCTCCATATTTTTTCTCAAAATCGAATTCGCACACTGAACATTTCGCACGATAAAGCGCTATACACTGACTTCTGGCTTTTAAGTTTCTTTCATATGAATTAACTACTACTGTACGTTTTGCTCCTTCGTAATAATTACCAGCGTCTTGAATTTCGTCTGGAAAAATGTACTGATTTTCAGATTTCGGAATATCTTGATGAGTGTCGTTCAACAAATGATGTGCGGCAATACCGTATGCAGCACAGGCATAAACTACGGCTTTCTTAATATCGGCATTAGTGGAAACTCTAAACCTATTACTGCCCATGTTGTCACCACTGTTAAGCCAGTTAGCTTTAGAAAGCCCTGCTATTGAGCTTTTACCAGTGAAATACAGTGTGGAGATAAATTGTTGTCTGAGATCAATAAAAATGAATGCTTTTTGATGATTACAGAAGCCCGTGACACCATACTTTTGTGTACGAAAAAAAACAGGTTTGTTTTCACTCGTAAGTGCGATTCTAATTCCATTAACCAACTGTTTAAATAGAACAACAACATTCGCAGATGCCTGCTGTCTTACAATGATATCAGCTAAATTATGTTCATTTTCTTCTAAATTTTCTATAGCTTCAGTCATGAATGGCACTCTTTGTATAGTTTTTCGTGGGCTAACATGTAATAACGAAGTTTCTGTCAATCCTCCATGATACAGGTAGATAGGATGCGCCGACATAAGGAGGCGCATCGTTCGCGACAAAATTTCGCTGCTTGATCGGTCAGACAAACAACGTGAAAAGCAAAACGCTATCTGACAGTAGGATTTGAAGCATTAATATTATCAAACAGACTATCTACGGTGTAGGCTTTCTGCCATTCCTGGCGATCAAGCGTGTAATTACCGTAACCTTTCTCGTATTGTTGCATAAACCGGATTAAGCCGACTACACCAAGGCTTTGGCACAGAGCCTGGAAAGCTTGCTGTTGAATTTCGCGGTCGGTTTGATAATTTGTTATGGCACTCATGGTAAGATTTCCTCCAGCCAATGCAATGGATTTGATACTTTTATAGTTAGGCCTGAAATCTGTCGGGCTTTCTTAAGAAACTGGTCGTCTGTCGTTAAAAAAACGTCGGCATTCTCTTCGGCGCTTGCCAAATGTAAGGCATCAAACGCTTGTAAACCCCCCTTCTCGAAGGTTTTCGCCCTTTGCCTGATATTCTCGGTTATCGGAATAACTTCTTTCGACAGCTGATTAATCATGTTAATGATATTAGCACGTTGTCTATCAGGCGCGTTATTAATCTCATATATCAACACATGGCTACTTATCAGTAGCCAATTGCCTTGTTCACACATCGTAATAATGGCTTTTACAGCCTCCGCCTCCAAATGGATGCGCGGATTCGATTGGTCGTCAAACGGTCTATTTAGGCAACAATTGTCGAGATAGATTTTCATAAGTTTGGCTGACGATAGTAGGAATTTTATGTCGAATAGCCCATTTGTTAAGGAATCTCTGAACAAGTTGATTTCATTCATGGTTCGACAAGCTCACCACGAACGGAATCAACTGCTTACCGTTCGTCCTCGACTGCATGGATGCAGGAGGTAGGGCAACGCATGAGCAGTTGCCGAGAGCTTGTCGAGGACTTGTTCAGAGATTCCCTAAATTGAGTTTTTAGCTTTATGACAAATTTATTTTTTGCGGCGTTTCTTAATTAGTTTGCCGCCAGCAGCGGCCCCCTTAACTCCACTTTGTTTAACCACCAAGTCAAAATCAATTTTTTTGTCGTCCAGGCTAACCCGCGCCACTTTAACCATCACGTTGTCACCGATGCGGAATTTGCTGTTGGTACGTTCGCCTATTAGCTGGTGACTGGTGGGATCGAAGTGGAAATAATCCTGCCCCAGGTTGCTGATATGCACCAAACCTTCAACATAAATTTCGGCGAGTTCGACAAAAAAGCCGAATGAAGTGACCGCCGAGATAATGCCGGGGAACACCTCGCCGATTTTATCCATCATGTATTCGCATTTGAGCCAACTGACCACATCGCGGGTCGCATCGTCGGCCCTGCGTTCATTGGCGGAACATAACTCGCCCAGCGTTATCATGTCTGGGAAACCATAGACGAAAGTTTCCGGTTTGTTGCCTTGCAGACAATGCCTGATCGCACGATGCACCAGCAAATCAGGGTAGCGCCTGATCGGTGACGTGAAATGGGCATACGCATCGAGCGCTAGGCCAAAATGGCCTTTCAATTCTGGGCTGTAAACGGCTTGCGACATTGAACGCAGCAAAACAGTCTGTATCAAATGGCAATCTGGCCTGTCTTTAACTGATTCAATCAAATACATGTAATCGAGCGGTGTTGGTTTGTCACCACCGCCCAAAGTTAAGCCTAACTCACCCAAGAATGTTTTCAGGTTCATGAGTTTATCGACACTAGGGCCGTCATGTACCCGCAGCAACTTGGGCATTTTTTTGGCATTCAGGAATTTCGCCGCCGCCATATTGGCGGTAATCATAAATTCTTCAATCAACTTATGGGCATCGTTACGCACGGTAGGTACGATTTTTTCGATTTTGCGTTCAGCACCGAAAATGATGCGGGTCTCCTGGGTATCAAAATCCATCGCACCGCGTTGCTCACGGCTGACCCGCATAACCTTATATAAATCATACAATTGCTTGAGATGAGGCAATAAGGCTTTGTATTTGGCAATCAACTCCTTATAGCCATCAACCAGTATTCTGGCAACTTCCGTATAGGTAAGCCGAGCATGAGAACGCATAACCGCCTCAAAAAACTTTGATTTTGTTA
>JABFSV010000470.1 GCA_013140405.1 Methyloglobulus sp.
GCATGATGACCAGCAGCTTTGGCTGTTCACGGATAAGCAAGCCCTCGATATTCGCAGCGTCCGTCCGCTTTGGGCTGAACAGGCCAATATTTATCTTGATCGCGCCCAACTGCCGGAAAATGCCAAGATTATAACCAGCGGTTTGGCGGCTCCGGTTCAAGGTATGGGCATTCGCGTAGATGCTCAGAAAATTTCTAGCAAGCAATAAAATCCTATGCAAGAAGAATCTGTACCCCAGCAAAGTGGGCTGATAGCCTGGATGGCAACACACTCGATAGCGGCGACGCTTTTGATGATGGTCTGTCTGCTCGGTGGGCTGTTATTTATCGGCGTGATTAAGCAGGAAGTATTTCCTCAATTCCAGGTTGAGTCCATCAAGATTAGCATCGAGTATCCAGGTGCCAGCCCAGAAGAAATCGAGAGCGGCTTGCTGCTATCTATTGAAGATGCCATCAGTGGCATTGATGGTATTGATGAGGTCAATTCAAAAGCATCCGAGGGGTTGGGAACAGTTATCGTCGATGCTATTAGCGGTACTGATATCCAACGGCTTACCCAGGAAGTGGAGCGGGAAGTCAATCGGATCACCACGTTTCCAATTGATGCCGAAGAACCTAAGATTGCCGCAGTCAGTCGGCATCGTGAAGTGCTTTCGCTGGTGATTTATGGCGAAACTAAAGACTACGTTTTACATGAAATTGCCGAGCAATTCCGTTCTCGCTTGTTGCAGGATTCCGCTATCACGCAGGTTGAATTAGAAGGTGTCAATCCGCTGGAAATCAGCATCAATGTCAGCCAGGAAAATTTACGCCGCTATCAATTATCCTTATCGGAAATCGCCTTGCGTATCCAAAATGCCAGTGTTGATTTGCCGGGCGGCAGCGTAAAAACCAGTGCGGGAGAGATTTTAATCCGCATGAAGGAGCGTAAGGATTTTGGGAAGCAATTCGCCAATATTCCTATCATTACCGCCAGCAACGGTAGTGTCGTGCGCTTGGGCGATATTGCCAGCATCGAAGATGGCTATGAGCATAGCGATTATTCTGCCACGTACAATGGGCTACCCGCTGTGATGGTGCAAGTCTACAGCGTAGGCAAGCAAACGCCGATAGAAGTTTCAGATGCAGTCAAAGGACGTTTGGATGAGGCCAGGGCGGAATTGCCGAAAGGCATTAACGCCGAAGTACGCTACGATGCTTCTGACATGTATTCGCAGCGTATTGATCTGCTGGTGGATGACAGTATCACGGGGCTAGTGCTGGTGTTTTTTGCCTTGGCACTATTCCTGGAATTGCGTTTGGCTTTTTGGGTCATGATGGGCATTCCTACCGCTTTTCTTGGCTCATTTTTGTTATTGCCCAGTCTGGATGTCTCGCTCAATATGGTATCGCTGTTTGCGTTCCTGATTTCCGGCGGAATCGTGGTCGATGATGCCATTATTATTGGCGAAAATATCTATCATCACCGCCAGCAGGGTATGGCTCCGATGCAAGCCGCAATCCAGGGTACACGGGAAATGGCGGTGCCGGTCAGTTTCAGCATCCTGGTCAATATGGCGGCTTTTGTACCCATATTTTATATTCCCGGCGAAACCGGAAAAATATTTTATATGTTGCCCGTGGTCATCCTTACCGTTTTCTTCGTGTCCTTGATAGAAAGCCTGTTTATCCTGCCTCACCACTTGGGCAAGTTAAAGCTGGCTGCTCCTACAGGGCTGCACTTATGGATTTATCAGCATCAACAGGATTTTAGCAATCGCTTCCAACTATGGATAAACACCCGTTACGCCCCGTTTCTGACGTTGTTGCTAAAACATCGCTATTTGACGCTAGTTGCGGCACTGGCATTATTGATTACCACATTGTCTTACTCTTTCAGCGGACGCATGGGTATGGCAATGTTTCCAAAAGTTGATTCTGACTTTGCACGGGTAACTGTCACACTTCCCTACGGAACATCGGTAGAAAAAACTAGGGCAGCGGTAGAAAAAATCGTGGCTAGTGCCCGTGAAACAACCAAACAAATCGACAACGGCGATCAACTTATCCGTGGCATTTTTGCAGAAATCGGAAAAGGCGGTAGCCATAAAGCTCTCGTCAGGGCTTATCTTGCACCCCCAGAACTGCGCGAAAAAATCATTACAACCGAACAATTCAGCGAGCGCTGGCGGCAGACGACCGGTGACCTTATTGGTGTTGAATCCATGTCGTTTGAATCCGATGCGGGTGGGCCAGGCGCGGGTTCCGCAATCACGATTGAACTGAACCACCAAGACATCAAAATCCTGGAAAAAGTCGGTCAAGAACTGGCTGATGCGTTGCGGGCTTATCCTATTGTCAAAGATGTTGATGACGGTTTCAGCCCAGGCAAACAACAACTGGATTTTACGGTGTTGCCGGAAGGCAAAAGTTTGGGGCTTACCGCCCAACAAGTTGCCCGGCAAGTCCGCAATGCCTTTTATGGTGCGGAAGTGTTACGGCAACAGCGCGGACGTAACGAGATCAAGATTATGGTTCGGCTACCCGAAAACGAAAGGCTCTCAGAAAGCGATATCGGGAATTTAATGATCTGGACTAAAACTGGCAAGGAAGTGCCACTCAATGAAGTCGTGCATGTAGCACACGGTCGCGCCTATACCGAAATTAACCGACACAATGGTCAACGTAATATTCAGGTAAAAGCCAGTGTTATCCCAAAAAGTAAGGCTGGTGAGATTTTAAACGATCTTGAAGCCACCGAGTTAAAGCGTCTGATGGCCCAATACCCTGGCCTGGAATACAGTTTTCAGGGGCAAGCGGCAGCCATGTCCGAAAGCATGGACAGCCTGACCATCAGTTTTATATTTGCGCTGCTGGCGATTTATATTTTGCTGGCAATCCCGCTGCAAAGTTACGTGTTGCCGTTGGTTGTTATCTCCAGCATTCCGTTCGGCGTTATCGGCGCTATTTTTGGGCATTTGTTGATGGGCTACGATTTGAGCCTCATCAGTGTATTGGGTATCGTGTCCTTGGCGGGTATCGTCGCCAACGATTCACTGATCTTGATCGACCAAGCCCTGTACCTTAAAAAGCACAGCGACAAACCGTCTATAGAAATCATCAAAGCCGCCGCAATCCAGCGCTTCAGGCCTATCATCCTGACTACCTTCACCACCTTTTTTGGCCTGATGCCGATGATCCTGGAAACCTCCCGGCAAGCACGGATGTTGATACCAATGGCGATTTC
>JABFSV010000386.1 GCA_013140405.1 Methyloglobulus sp.
CTTCCGCAGGGCTATGGGCAACATCGTCAATGGCAACAATATCACCTTGGCTATACGTCAATTCGAGATAAGTCGCCTTATCGGGCGCGGCTTCGGGTGAAACCGTCCAGCGCCACATGTCTTCTTCGGGTTCTGCCCAGGGATCTTCCAGGACGCGGCCTTCATAAGAAATATGCAACAAATTAGCATCCATAGAATAGGGCGACGACTTGCCTTTTTTCATTTCCACCGGAATGCTGTGCTTTTCGGCATAAGCCATCAAGGTTTCCCTGGAAGTCAAATCCCACTCACGCCAAGGCGCAATGACGTGGATGTCAGGCCGCAACGCATAAGCGCCCAGCTCAAAACGTACCTGGTCATTCCCTTTGCCAGTCGCGCCATGCGAAATAGCTTCAGCTCCCGTTTCATTGGCTATCTCAATCAAGCGTTTAGCTATTAAAGGTCGAGCAATGGACGTACCTAGCAGGTATTCGCCTTCATAAACTGTATTGGCTCGAAACATGGGAAAGACGAAATCACGGGCAAATTCTTCTCGCAAGTCGTCGATATAAATTTCCTTGATCCCCATCGCCTGGGCTTTTGCACGGGCTGGCTCGACTTCTTCCCCTTGTCCCAGATCGGCTGTAAAGGTGACGACTTCACATTGATAAACATCCTGTAACCATTTGAGAATAACGGAGGTATCCAACCCTCCCGAATAAGCCAATACTACCTTATTGATTTTCGACATACTGCCTAAGCGCTCCACGTTAAAATAGCCGCGATTATACCGGAAAACAATCCTTTCATCAGCAAGCCAAGCATTGCCAAACTTCGATTTATTGTTAAAAAATCGATAATTTTAGCCATGCTTCACCGACTGGCGAGATACTGGCAAAAAAATTTCTTAGCTTTGCCGGGTAATTTTGAATTATAGTCACGCCAATAAATATAATAATAACCAACCTAGCTGTGGAGCCAGTACGAATGAACGCAAGTATGATGCCGCCGGATTTACAACAAAAAAAAGATAAGCGGCAACAAAAGTATCACCACATCAACCTACAATTAGCCGCGTTGGGGCAACCGACTTGCGAAATGGATGATGACAGGCAATACCTTGATATTGCTAATGGTTTGCTAAAAAAATACGCCCAGCAACGCCGCTTGCTCGCCCAATACCGCTGTCCTGCCGACCAACGTATTGAAGATTTCCTGAACCATTATTTGTTAAGTAACGGCATCAACGAAACCATACGTATTCCCGGCGAAACTTTTGTGCTGGAGCAAAAAGGACTGGCAAGGGAACTATCCCTACCTTATCACGGCGACGAATTCCACTCGGCCTATATTGATTCTTACCGGATTCAGCAAGGTGTTCTGCATAACCCCCAAAACGATAAGCGCACGACTAAAGGCGTGTTCCATATCGCGGCGGGTGGACTGCCAGTTCCTGCCGACAAATCCGAAGTACCTGTTGCCGCGTATGGCGCAATCTTAGCCATTGCTTTATCGCCCCCTGATGATTTGCTGAATTTACCTTTTACAATAAACCAAGCCAATCCCGCAAAACTATGGGTATCGCTGTTACAACGACCGATTGTGCGCCCCGAAATTTCCGCTGAAATTCCAGCGCAAACCATGGAAATCCGCTTTTTTGCACCCGGCGGTTTGGTTGCTAACCTGGATTTTGTCGAATCCATCTTCGGCAATGCGGGTGACCCGTTCCTGCCGGACAACGATTCCGCCTTGGACATAAACCACTGGACGGGGCATACCGGCTGCATTATCCTCGCACCGCACCTAGTACATTGCCGTAAAAAAGCGTTAGGGCTACCCCACATTGATGAAGCCACGCCTCGCCAACGCAAAGACGGCATGTGCTGGCATAATGAAGACGAACTATATAACGATGGCAAGCCCTTCAAGCTCGTCTGCCGCGACATGCAAGGTATTATTGTCACCATCATTGCCGATAATTATTTTGGTTACAGCAAAAAAGAAATTAAGTCCCAAATCAGTTATGCCACCAACCTTTTTGGTGACTGCGAAGAAGAACATGCCGGTGGTGCGCTAGCTTTTCCACGGGTGATCCTCGGCGAAATTCATATACCCAGCACGTCTGAGCTTGCACCAAAACCGACTTTTGACCAAGCCAGTCAATTGTTAGCTCCTGTGATGGAGCGTAAAGATTCCGGTTACGGTGTGGATAAAAACCACCCTGACATCATATTCGTGCCTACCGATGCCCAAATCAACATCCAGGAACAGCAGATTTGTTGGTTACAAAACAACCATCAACAGGCAATTAAACTGTTGATTAAAAAAACCTATATCTACCCAAATGGTTTTCGGGTACATATGGAACGCCACCCCCATGCGCCAAGCTGGCGACTGGTCGGCACCTATCCAGAAGGCACTTTTTGCCATAAACCCAGTACGGTTTCCGGCGGCGGTAAGTCAGAAATCTCAAAATCCATCGCAGGTGCAGTCATTTCCGGCGATTTCTTCGTCGAAGATTTCGATAAAGACATGGCTTTTGTCAGCAAAATCTTTGAGCATGATTATGCCAACCGTTTTCGAAAACCTGCCCTGCATGGCAGCGACCAACGCAGCCTACTCAGCAAAAAACGCACCCTGGGTTCAGTTATCAAGTTATTGACACCCTCGGCTACGGATTATTCAGACACCTACAACCAGTGGCTGGAAGAAATTCCACAGCATATTTTAGGCTTGGTGTTGATGATAAAACGCTTTTATAAGGCAGAATGGGGCGACAACTGGCGGCAGCACTTTTCGGTTGACCTTGTGAATGGCAAGCCGGGCAACGAGCTGAAGTATCACGGCAGAAAACTGATTGCCAGCTATTTGCGGGTAGGCTTTGACGAAAAAGGCGCATGGCGAATTTTCAAGTTGAGGCAAGATTTTATCGCATCTGAAAAACTGCAAATGGAAGACGACATCACCTCATCGACCGTTATACCTGTTCGTTATCTTCCAGGCCTCAACCCAGAATATAACAATCCCAGCGTAAAACTGGTCAATAACTGCGAAGAAAGTTTTTTCCAACGCCCAGATGACGCTATCCATCGTGGCACAGATTTACAGACTGAACTGGATTTTTCCGGCAAAGATAATTTCATTTCTAATTTTCAACCCCTCAATACAGAGGATGCAAGGGAACTCCTGGAAGATGTGATCCATTTTGAGGAATTCAGCGAACCGATGCAAAAAGTAATCCGGG
>JABFSV010000267.1 GCA_013140405.1 Methyloglobulus sp.
CGATAACGTACGTTTTCGTGCCATTGGACTTCAGCCCCCTTTAATAAGGAATCCGGAACACCAAAAGTCCACTTTGAAATTAAAACCAGCCGTCCATTGGAATGCTGCGTCTGGCTGGCATTGGCCGAATATGACTAAAACAGTTTGAAAATTTTGACGGGCTGCTTTTTTTTGCTGTTTTTATGGGATTATCGATTGGCTCTTCCAGAATTAGACCCCATTGACTACGGCGTGGCATTCGAATTCGGCTGAAATTACGGATGTTTCTCATTTACGAAGCTTTCCTTACCTCCCCTTCCACATTATCCTAAGTTGCTTCTTTGACCGATAATACGCACTGAGCGCGTTACGTCGCTAAACTTATCATTAATGTGATTTATAGTGTGCGATCTATCTCGCGCATTAGGGAATCGATTTCATGCTGCGCCAAGCCTTGTAGCTCCCTTAACCTGGCAGGAATATCCATGCTTTCGTGAAACAGCCCCACAATGATGATGGTGTCTTGGTCATGCACTTGAAAGGCGATGTAGCGGTGTCCGATAAGGTGGATGGAAAAGGCCGTGCCTTCGGCCAATTCGTCCCGGTGCGGGGCGTTCAATGAGGCGTGGTTCTCCGCGATGAACTGGAAACCCGCAAAAAGGTCGGCGGCATATTTCCTTGCTTGTTTAATCCCCCACGTCTGTTTTGTATCGCGCACGGCTTTTTTTAACTGCGCCTCTGCGGTCGCCGTCATGCGATAGGTTTTGCGGGTCACTGCTGGCCATCTTTTTCAAGGCCATCTAAAAAGTCATCCATGTGCCGTTTAACCTCTTCGGCGGCATGGGTGTGGCCGTTCTTGATGTCTTCGGCGGATTTCAGAAGTTCCTTGAACACATAGAGCCGTTCGGATTCCTTTTCCATGTCGGTGCGAATAAGGGAGCGGACATATTCGCTCGGCGTGGTATAGGCATTTTTGCCGTTGGTGCGAAGGTCAACATAAGCCCGCATTTCATCGGGCAAGCTGACATGCAAGCTGCTGGTCATGGTGCGGCCTCCTGTAGAGGGTTGCGGTTGTTTCATCATGGCTTTGTTTATATAAAATGTCAATAGATGACATTTTATAACTGTTTTTATCATTTAGGCCTAGCGGGCATTTGGATCAGGTTTGATTTTGGCTAAAGGTGAATGACATCGATAATGTATAGCCACATTGGGCTTACCGCCATGCGGCGTAGATTAGGTTTGGGTAGCCGTTCCTGCCTAGGCTTCCGTTGTAACGCGCTAAGGCACGGTGGACATTGCCCTGCTCCAGGTCCAGGTAGCTTCTTAATATGGCACAACCCAAACGTAAATTTGTGCGGAGGTTAAATAGGTCAGAGGATTGTTCGCCCACAATCTTAGACCAAAACACCATCACCTGCATCATCCCCCGCGCTCCCGCAGACGAAATTGCATACTTCCTAAAGTTGCTTTCTACCCGAATGACGGCTAACACCAAGTCTGGGTCTAAGCCAGTGCGCTTTGCCTCGTAATAGATGGTTTGCAGAAGATTATGGCGAAGCCTGGGATTGTTTAAGCGTCCTGCCACTGCCTTGCTTCGTGCCATAAGCCCTAATAATTCACGTTCTTTGCTTTCAAGCCATTGGCTTTCTGCTACATCTATGACATCGCTTTTATGCGCGGTGTCGGCTAACGGGGCATCCAGCGATGACACTTGAAGTTTGATAAGGCTTTCTTGGCTTGACCTTGCTTGTGCCGCCTGAGCCAGTAGTAAGGCAATAAAGGCTAATGCTATCGCTTTCATGGCGGCGAATTTTGGTTAATCTTAATGTTTTGGTTAATGGTCAGCTTATCCGGCGGCTGGCATTGGTTTTTATGGGCAATGTATAGGTTTTCTTTGATGATTTGGTATTGGCCTGTGCCGTCTTTGGCAATGACCATAGCATAGTTGTTGTCCCAATAGCAGCGGGTTTGTGCGTACCGCTGCGCGGTCATTGCCACGTTTTGCCCTTCGCCTTTTAGCACTACGTTCCGTAACTCTATAGGCTCGACCGCTGGCTTGCCGCTGTACCAAGATTCCCGCAAGAGCCGTTTCCAAGTTTGGCCGCTAAAGTCGCTTACTTTGGTTATCCCGTCAAGCGTGGTTACGGTGATTTTAATGGTTGCCGTTTCACTGTACAGCTTGAGTAGGTCGATATTGCCTGTGTTGGTGTATTTAAGGTAGGCCGAAAGAAAGCGTTTTACATTCTCCACAGAAGGCTTGTCGAGTTCAGCGGCGGCTATTGCTTGTGAACAGGCCAACAACAACCAAGCAATTTTTGTTGTGTGGCCGTTCATCTGGCCTGTTCCTGGTTTTGTGGTTCTTTGATTATCTCGGGTGGCTTGTGGTCGTTGATGATGCTGTTGGCATCGATCGCCGCCCGTTGGCCTTGTTTTTGTATTTCCAGGGTCTTTATATGCTTGCCTTTTTCGAGTGCTGCGGCCAGCCCTTCCCTGATAAGGTAAACCATCGTGTCCACCTCGTCTTGCGATTTCAAAGCCCCGGTTTCTTTGGCTTGCTGGGCTATTTTTTCGCCGAGTTTGGAAACGGCGAGTGCAGCGGCCAATTGGGGTATCTGTGCAATGACTTTACGCTCTATTTCCTGGCCTGTCCGTAAGGCTTCGGCTTGTTCTTCTAGGGTTTCTTGGTGGTTTGCCTTCTCAATTTGCCAAAGGTTTTTCTGCACCGTTTTTTTATCTTCGACCGGATTGCCGCGCTCATCAAGCACAGTGGCGGCTATTTCAATATCCTGCTTTCCTTTGTTGCTTAACACAACCGCATCGCCGTTTTGTGGTGTTGATTGTGAGTCTGCGAAAGCCCGTTTGAAGTCCGATCCCCAACGGGTCACTTCCTTGCCATCCCCGACATCCAGGGTTACAAAGTAGGATTTCCCCTGTTCTGGGTCATGTTTGTAATGGGCAGCACCGTGATTGACCAGTACGCCACGGATTTCACCCTCCTGTTGTTGCGGTCTATTGGTTTCTTTGGCGTGTTGCCGTTCTTCACGCAATAGCATGGCGTGGTTTAATTCAGCTTTTTCAAGATCCGTTGGTTTATAACCGACGACTTCCATTCTTTTCATCGACGCTTCACGCCATACCTGGTGCTTAAAGTTCTGGCTACCGGAGACGGTAATGCTTTCCCATCCCCTGGTTTCCGCAATTGCCAAGGCATCGCGTATGACGCTATGGTTTTCGGTTTTC
>JABFSV010000224.1 GCA_013140405.1 Methyloglobulus sp.
ATTAATATAGTCATCATACACTTTCCCATGACCTATACGGCGGAAGGCTACAACAGCCTGTTGCGGTACGGCTTGGCAAGGTTGAAACGGAAAACCAAGTGTTACAGCAAAAGCCAAGGCATGCTTGAATGCTCGGCCAAGCTGTTCATGGCCTATTGGAATAACGGGAAATCTATATTTATTTAACAATACCGTCTATTGTAGTGCCATAGGATGTGCCGAGGTACGAGGCGCATCAATCGAGGAAAAACGCGAACGGATGCGCCTTTCCAGCCGAACGGGGCATGTCGCCCCGTTCGTAGGTTTTCGAGGTGGTTCAACAACGTCACCGTCAGCAAAACGTGAATGGCGGGGTAACATACCCCGTCACGCGTTCGTTTTTCTTTGTAGAATACTTCAAAAAATGTGCCCTGATTAGTGCATATGGATCAAATTTAAAAAATTCCGAGGGTTTGGCCTTACAGCCCATAGAAAAGCAAAAATTATATCAACCCGCAGTGCATAGCTATGACGGTCAATTCAGACAAGTCTTCAGCTTCCATTTTCCCCATAATCTTTGCCCTGTGGACATCAATGGTACGGGGGCTGATGTTCAGGTGTTTTGCGACTTCTTTATTGGAATGGCCTTTGACAACAAGAATTAGGACTTCATGCTCCCTGGGTGTCAGTTGACTTAACAGTTTTTTAAATTTGCGTTTTTCTGCATTATAAACTCGCGTGTCCAGGTCTTTTTGGATCGCCTCCTGCATACGGGTCAATAAGGTATCGCTATCGAAGGGTTTTTCCATGTAATCGATAGCGCCCGCCCTGAATGCCTTAGAGGAATCGGGGACATCGGCGTGACCACTGATAAAGATAATAGGGATAGCGAAATCCCTTCTTGCCAGTTCTTCCTGGAGTTCCAGTCCGGTCATGCTTGGCATTCTGACATCAAGAATCAAACAACCGGCTTGGTCGGCATCAAAGTTGTTCAAGAAAGCATCTGCGGATTCAAAGCATCTCACTGCTTGTCCAGTCGTTTCTATCAGTAAACTCAATGAATCCCTGATAGAAAAATCATCATCAACCAAATAAACCAGAGTTTTAGGCTTTATTTCTGCCATTTTCAGCGCTCTCCGTAGGTAACGTAAAATAAAAAGTAGTGCCTTTATCCTCTTTGCTGTTGAAATGCAACGTGCCATGATGGGCTTCAACCAGTGATCGGCTGATCGACAGCCCCATGCCCATGCCAGAAGATTTGGTGGTAAAAAAAGGTGTCAGTATTTTGTCCCGTTGCATAGGGGTCAGTCCGGGGCCGTTATCTTTGACTCTTACTACTATGTGATTTAGGTTGTTTAAGGTGGTTTCGATGGAAAGCTGACGTTGCGTAAACTGGGGCAACTCTTTAAGGGCATCAATACTGTTTCTGATTAAATTCAGGATGACTTGCTCTATTTGTACCCGGTCAATAAAGATGCAGGGCAGACTTTTGGTCAGTTCATAACGCATTGCTATCAAATGTTGCTTGAAATCCGCCTCAAACAGGCTGATAGCATCGTAGATCAGTTCATTGATATCCACTGTAGAACGGTGGATTTTCCTTTGTTTGACGAACTCCCTCATGCTGTGGATGATCTGTCCCGCTTTGAGTGCCTGTTGATTGGCTTTTTGCATCACTTCAGCAATTTTTTCCAAGTCAGGATTTTCATTTTGGATAAAACGCAAGCAGGCCTGGGTATAGTTGACGACTGCCGACAAGGGTTGGTTGACTTCATGGGCAATCCCAGAAGCCATTTCACCCATTAGCCCAAGGCGGGTAACATGGGCAAGTTTTTCCAAATGTTCTTTCTCTTGCAATTCCTGATGTTTTCGCGCACTGACATCGCGGACGATGCCGCTGTAGTATTGCATGCCGTCCAATGGAAACTCCGCGATTGTCATGTCTAACGGAACTAGGGAACCATCTTTACGTAAGCCTTCAACCTCCCTAATCTGGCCTAACACTTTGGGAATAAAGATTTGAATGTACTTTTGAAGGTAATAGTCCTGTTTTTTCCGTATGGTAATAGGCATTAACAGGTGAACGCCATAACCGATCAGTTCATCGGCTTTATATCCGAAAATATTTTCTACAGCCGCATTTACCGAGACAATAGTTCCTGCCATATCGATAACAATAATACCTTCGATTGAGGCGTTCAGGATGGAATTAAGTTTGGCTTCGCGTTCGAGCAATTGATGCCGCGAATAATTAAGTTCATCAACGGTTTTCGTTAACGCCTTGTTGATTTCGGTCAGGTGATCAGTTTTTTTGCGTAGAGTGTCTTCAAGTTTATTAATGATTTCGGACTGGTTTTTTTCGCTTTGTGTGTGTTCGGTGACATCGTTGAAAACCAGGCAAATCTGCATCTTGTCGCCCAATATTCCGGCGGAACCGCGACATTCAATCTCAAGTATTTTTCCATCCTGACTGCCTAATTTCAGCGTTGAAACGTGAGTTGTTAAGGTATCTGCGAGTTTGCCGAGGTAGTCTTGGTAAGCTGTTTTATCGGCAGGGTGTATGTAATCAGCCAAAGCAGTGCCATGAATGGCTTGCTGGGCACTGCCTAGCAGGTTGATTGCGGTACTGTTGATACGTTGGACAAAGCCTTCTTTGTCAAGTGTAAGGCAGCCAATGGGGGATTTTTCAAACAAGCGTTCATGGCAATCCAGATTTGCACGAAGTTCGTGGTTTTGGACTTCCAGTTCGAGTTGACGGGCTTTTAACTCAAGCAGCAGATTTTGCAGTTCTGCGCTGGTCATCTGGGCAATATCGTCGGGCTTGTTTAACATAACCCTGATTGCTTGTTATCGCTTTTATGCAGTATTTGCATCACTTTACAACCTCAATACAAGCGAACTTTAACTGTAGCTTATACTACAAGTTAAGTGTTGTGGATAAAAAATTAGATTAAGACATTACGGTTTAAAATTCTCTGAACATGCAAACCGTTTAACTTATATCGACCAGTGATAAGTTTAGGACAATTACAGGAAACCAAAAGCGATAATCGACAAAATTAAGCGAAATTTATAGGCTTGTCTTATGACACGGGCGTGGACTATTGATTCTGGTTTTGTGACGCTTACATAAGTGGCAACAGTTGTTCAAATATACCGCCATTTGTTGCCAAAATTTGTTTTGGAAAAATGCCTTTATTGCCTTTAAAGTCAGTAACGGTTGCACCCGCTTCTGCCGCAATTAAAGCGCCAGCAGCTATGTCGTAAAGGTTCAGTTCCTGCTCCCAGAAGGCATCAACTTGGCCGTCCGCCACCATGCACAAATCCAAGGCTGCCGAACCAAAACGGCGTTGTCCGGTGGTGTGTTCGGCAATCCTACAGAATCGTTGCAAGTTATTATCTTGTAAATAAGATCGGATACAGGCAAAACCAGTGGCAACCATGGCATTAGCAAGCTGTTGTTCGTCTGATACTGAGATTGAAATGCCATTTTTACTGGCACCTTTATCTTTTTCCGCGCAGTAATAATCGTTGAGGGCAGGGGCATACACTGCTCCAATAATAATCTCCGCATTTATTTCTAGTGCAACACTGACAGCCCAAAAATATTGGCCTTTGGAAAAAGAATGCGTCCCATCAATAGGATCGACAACCCAGCGGCTGGACTGGTTTTCGCTTTGCCCACTTTCTTCACCCCAAAAACCAAACTGCGGGTATTGCCTGGAAAGCGTTTCCTTAAGATAAGATTCAACCGCAATATCGGCTTCGGTCACAAAATCGCGTGGACTTTTTTTAGTGATTTTTAAGTGCTGTAAATTTTTAAAATGGGTGAGGGCAATTGTTCCAGCTTCACGGACAATTATTTCTAGGTCGCTTAATAAAACAGTCATTTAGAGTCGTATCAAAAGGGTGTGGCGAGATGGTTGTAATGAATAAAATCGACACAAGGTCAGATCGGTTTATGAAAAAAATCCCAAGAGGGCCTTTTTCAAACATTAACAAGCATCAGGGATTAATGGCATACGTTTCAGTATAAGTATTGCCTTTTTTACAGACATCCCGTGCTATTGGGCTTTCACAGGTAGTATCGGTAAATTCGGCTTTTAAAGTACCCGCTTCATCGGGAATAAAGTAAAACCGGAAGTTGGGGTCGGAGCTGATAGCGATGTCGGTTTTTGCAGTTAAGACCGGCTTATCGTTAAATGAGACTTTCATTTGTTCAACGAAATGTGATTTTTTGATGAATCGTGTCACTTGATCCATCTGCATACCACTTAGGTTGGGATGGCTAATCAAAAGTTGCACCAAGGTGGGTTCTTTGGTTTTCACGCCATCATCCAGGCGGAATTTCATTTTACCCAGTCGTTGCATGGCTGCATCAAGATCAGCGCCCACAGGCGCGGAACAACCACCGCT
The DNA here is from genome assembly GCA_013140405.1 of Methyloglobulus sp. Taxonomy (GTDB): domain Bacteria; phylum Pseudomonadota; class Gammaproteobacteria; order Methylococcales; family Methylomonadaceae; genus Methyloglobulus. The sequence continues at coordinate 4,396 of JABFSV010000224.1, forward strand.
GGCCTTAACGTATTTTTTGGACATATAGAGTTTGCCGTCATTCATTTCGGCAATGGCGCGGATATAACTGTAAGTGTTTACACGAATCCGCATGGCAAGGTCGGCCTTCCCGCTGTGCGGTGTAAATTCAAATTCACCGACGAAAGGAAAGGGGTTTTTATCGACCAACACCAGTATTTTTTTGATATAACTATCGTTGGTTTGCTTGATTTTAGTATTGATTTTTAACGGCACCAGGGCAGGGTCTTCAGCTCGAATTGGGGCATCCAGTTCGATAATGTTACTGGATTCCTCAATCGTTTTACCGGAAAAATACTGGTTTTTTAGGGTGTTGTTCCATTCGGTTTCGTCTTGTTCAGCGAATGCCAGTGTTGAAGTCGCCAACAATGCAAGTAAAAATGCTTTAGTAAAAAGGGTGTTGAGCTTCATATCTGTTCCTCCTAATTGTTGCCGTATTGTAAGCCCATAAAGCGAAATCGAATAGGGTGCATTAGCGATAGTGTAATGCGCCGGATGAATGAGACATAAATGTCTATTTATGTAATAACTCACTAAAAATCCGCTTGATTGTAAATGTAACTCGTCAGAGGCATTCTGCTTGCAACACACCAAGAAGATGCTGTTAGTGTCTTATGCTGCATAATCGAATAGCGCTAAAAATAGGTCAATTTTCCTTTTAGTAACTCACCTTACGCACTTAAGCGTTTGTAGCACGTCAAAAGCCAGTCGGACTGACATCTACGCCGATTAAATCGATGTCCAACAAAATCAAATCAAGAATGCGAGGGCGAGAAATCAGTTTTGCCGCTCCCTCGTTATCCAATTTAATGCAAATCTTTGCATATCCGGCGATGTAAATCTTGTAAAATATGGGTTTATCAAATTGGAATAACTAATGGTGTGGAAACCACACGTTACGGTAGCCGCTATTATTGAGCGCGACGGGCGATTTTTGCTGGTTGAGGAACACACGTCCAGTGGCTTGCAGTTCAACCAGCCAGCGGGGCATCTTGAAGAAAACGAAAGCTTGATAGCAGCCGTCAAGCGTGAAGTATTTGAAGAAACCGCTTGGCAATTTGAACCTGAATACCTGGTTTCCATTCAGCTTTGGCGTAAAAAGCCGCGTTCTCCCAGCTTCTTGAGATGTTGCTTTGCGGGGCAATGCCACAGCCATGATCCCAATCAACCGTTGGACGAGGGCATTGTTGCCACGCATTGGCTTACACGAGAGGAAATTCTATTGCAGCAACGCCGTTTGCGTAGCCCGTTAGTGTCGATTTCTGTGGACGAATACCTTAGCGGACAAAGTTACCCATTAGCTTTGCTTAAGTCTTTTATTGATACTGAACATGGCTAAAAATATTGTCGTCGGTATGTCAGGGGGCGTTGATTCGTCTGTCACGGCGTTGCTATTGCTGGAGCAGGGCTATCAGGTGACGGGCTTGTTCATGAAGAACTGGGAAGAAGACGACGGCACCGAATACTGCACCGCCATGCAAGACCTCGCCGATGCCCAGCAAGTCTGCGACAAGCTCGGCATCGAATTAAAAACAGTCAATTTCGCCGCCGAGTATTGGGATGACGTGTTTGAAGTATTCCTGTCTGAATTCAAGGCCGGACGTACGCCTAATCCTGACATCCTGTGCAATAAGTACGTCAAGTTTAAGGCATTCTTGGATTATGCAATTCAGGATTTAGGTGCAGACTATATCGCCACCGGACATTACGCACGGGTCAAAGAAAAAAATGGCGAATATTTCTTGTTGAAGGGACTTGATCCTGATAAAGAGCAAAGCTATTTCCTATACACCCTGAAACAATACGAATTGTCGCACACCTTATTCCCAATCGGTCACCTACATAAAAAGGAAATCCGCAAACTGGCGCAACAAGCAGGGTTTGATAATTGCCGAAAAAAAGACAGTACAGGAATATGCTTTATCGGTGAACGTAAGTTTACTGAATTTTTGCAGCGCTACCTGCCCACACAGCCCGGCGAAATGCGGACACCGGAAGGTAAGCGTATTGGCACTCATCAAGGCTTGATGTATTACACCTTGGGGCAACGCCAAGGCTTGGGTATCGGTGGCGTAAAAGATGCAACAGATGAACCTTGGTACGTGCTGGATAAAGACTTGGAAAACAATATCCTTGTCGTCGGGCAAGGCCACGACCACCCCTTAATGTTGCATAACACCTTGGAAGCCAGCCGCTTGGACTGGTGCAATAACAAACCGTTAACAGAAACCATCGAATGCACGGCGAAAACCCGTTATCGACAAGAGGATCAACTTTGCCGTTTAGAGCCGCTTGGCGATGATCGTTGCAAGGCAGTATTTAACCAGCCTCAGCGAGCTATTACCCCAGGTCAGTCGGTGGTATTTTATCAAGGTGAAATCTGTCTTGGTGGCGGTATAATCGAATCCAAAGCAAACACCTAATCCCTTTACCTACCTAAATACCGGATAATTCAATGAGCTATTTTTCCCTGACAGCACTTTCCCCAATTGATGGGCGCTATGCCAGCAAAGTGGAAGAATTGCGGCCTATTTTTAGTGAATTTGGCTTGATACGTTATCGCGTTCAAGTTGAAGTGCGTTGGCTGCAAGCATTGGCAAATCATGCAAAGATTGTTGAAGTTAGCCCATTTAGCGAATCAGCCAATCGCATACTCGAAAATATTATCAGCCATTTTTCAGAAGCTGATGCCCAGCAGATTAAAGACATCGAAAAAACCACTAATCACGATGTCAAAGCGGTTGAATATTTCCTCAAAGAAAAGATTGCCGGGAACGATGAGTTAGAACAAGTCAGCGAATTCATCCATTTTGCCTGCACCTCAGAAGACATCAATAACCTCTCTTATGGGCTGATGCTCAAGGAAGGCCGCGAGGTTATTGTCACCCAATTGCAGGCGTGTATCGCCGCAATCCAGCAATGTGCCGTAGAAAATGCAGCCCAACCGATGTTATCCCGCACCCACGGGCAATCGGCAACGCCAACGACAGTGGGCAAAGAATTTGCCAATGTTGCTGCCCGTTTAACTCGCCAAAAAGAACAGCTATTAGCTGTGCAACTGCTAGGTAAAATTAATGGCGCGGTGGGAAATTACAATGCCCACTGCGTGGCTTATCCTGAAGTAGACTGGCCGGACTTTGCCAAGCACTTTGTCGAGTCGTTAGGTTTGCAATTTAACCCTTACACCATCCAGATTGAGCCGCATGACTATATTGCAGAGTATTTCCATGCGTTATCAAGGTTCAACACCATTTTGCTGGATTTCAACCGCGATGTTTGGGGTTATATTTCCTTGGGCTATTTCAAGCAAAAAACCGTGGCAGGGGAGGTGGGTTCATCCACCATGCCGCATAAGGTCAATCCGATTGATTTTGAAAACTCTGAAGGTAATTTAGGCTTAGCGAATGCCTTATTTAGCTTTTTGGCGGAAAAACTGCCTATTTCACGTTGGCAGCGCGACCTGACTGATTCCACCGTACTCCGCAATATCGGCGTAGGCATTGCCCATACCAGCATTGCCATACAAGCCAGTTTAAAAGGCATTTCAAAATTGCAGATTAACCCAGAAGCTATCGAAGCCGACCTCAATGCCAACTGGGAAGTCCTGGCGGAACCCATACAAACCGTGATGCGCCGATATGGTATCGAAAAACCTTATGAGAAATTAAAGGAATTGACTCGAGGTCAACGGATAACGCCAGAACAACTTAGGGTATTCATAGAGAAGCTGGAAATTCCAGATGCAGCTAAAGCCGCTTTGCTAGAACTAACACCCAGGAGTTATACGGGTTATGCCGAGACGTTGGCTAAGTCAATAGGGTAGAAAGGTAGGCTGGGTTGGGAAACCCAGTATGTGGCTTAAGCTGGGTTTCCCAACCCAGCCTACCATAGGCCTACATTCGATCCGTCCTGCGGCACTTGGCAATACCCTTTATTGTAACCCTATGCTATTAAGTTGAAAATATATTGAGATTGGTGTTATTCCTTGTTGAGCGTTGTTTTGCAGCTAATGCATTTTTATTCTGTTGAGTGCCAAAGCTGGCTTTAACAGCTGGTTTCTGCGGCGGACGTGAATGCTTTTGAGTTAACGGTGCTCGCGCAATATTGGCATCCGGTTCAAAACCTTCCACCATCTCGCGTGGTAGCACTTGCCGGATCAGTTTTTCGATACCTGTTAGGAGTTGTTTTTCGTCGATACTGACCAATGATACGGCATGACCATTAGCGCCGGCACGACCAGTACGTCCGATGCGGTGTACGTAGTCTTCGGCGACATTGGGCAGATCAAAATTAACAACGTGAGGTAATTGTTCGATATCCAAACCGCGAGAAGCGATGTCGGTTGCGACCAACACCCGCACTCCACCTTGTTTGAAATCCGCCAGCGCTTTTGTACGAGCGCCCTGGCTTTTATTGCCGTGTATAGCGGCGGCTGTTATACCGTCTTGTTCCAGTTTTGCGGCAACTTTGTTAGCACCGTGCTTCGTCCGCGTAAAGACCAACACCTGTTCCCAACCGTGATGGTGGACCAAATGGCTGAGCAATTCCGGTTTGCGTTTTTGATCGACTGGATGCACCCATTGCTTAACTGTATTGGCGGCAGCATTACGCGGGCTCGCCTCGACGAAAGCCGGATTGTGCAATAAGTCTTGCGCCAAACCGCGAATGTCATCAGAAAATGTAGCCGAGAACATCAAGGTTTGCCGACGCTTGGGTAGCAATGCCATGATTTTACGGATGTCGCGGATAAAACCCATGTCCAGCATCCGGTCGGCTTCATCCAGCACCAGGATTTCTATTTGCGAAAATTTGACTGCGTTTTGGTTATATAAGTCCAGCAAGCGACCTGGGGTAGCGATCAACACATCAACGCCACGACGCAACGCCATCATTTGCGGATTGATGGAAACACCGCCGAATATGATCGCAGAACGCAACGGCAAATGCTTGCCGTAAGTGGCGACGCTTTCGCCGACTTGTGCGGCCAATTCACGGGTCGGTGTTAATACCAGCGCGCGTATAGAATTCGGTTGGACCTTATCACCGCCGGATAAACGCTGTAATAGCGGCAAGGTAAATCCGGCGGTTTTACCGGTGCCGGTTTGGGCTGCCGCCATCAGATCACGACCGGATAATACTGCCGGAATCGCTTGTAATTGAATAGGAGTGGGTGTTGTGTAACCTTGCCCGCTAACTGCGCGCAAAAGGGGTTCGGACAAGCCGAGTGTAGAAAATGTCATTTATTAAATTAGTTCAGAAAACCGCTGTAAGCCGCCAGATTTCGATAACACCCTTAGGTGCTCAAATATTTGGCAAAACGTGGGCGGGAAAAAAGACTTTCAAATTTCAGCCTAAACGACAGGAATAACCAGACTAAAAAACTGGAGAAAGCTTGCGGGCTGAGGATTTTGATAGGATATGAATTTTGGCAAGCGGAACAGGTTTTGCTTAACTTTTTACGCTGTAACCTAAATTACTGATTCTATTATTACACTTAAGAGAATCACGGTCAATATAGATTGCGAAAAGTACAACACACTGTAATGCTCAACTAAAACCGGACACATTTTTAGGCAGTATTCCTACTAAGCAAAGCAGGGCAGTCATTTTTCTCAGCGTTGTAAGATGGTTATGAAAGAGATGGATGGTTATCAGCCAATTATCGAGTCTTATACGAATACATATCATGTTTTCGATCCACCCAAATATAAGCTATCACAAAAGCAACGCCACAACTTAATGCGGCAGCGGAATAGACGGCATGAGAACCTAATGACTCCCAATAATAACCGCTGCTTAGGCTACCTAACATGCCGCCTAAACCAAAACTGAGGCTATGGTACAAAGCCTGTCCTTTGGCTTGATGCTGTTGATCAAAAAACCGATGCACAAAGTGGATAGCAGCGATATGCGTCCCACCGAACGTGGCGGCATGAAGCAATTGGGCAAATAGCAACACATAAATATTATCGACATACGTGCCAATCAATACCCAGCGCAACACCGCAAATATCAAGCTGGTAAGCAAAATACCGCGCAATGAATAACGCCTTAATAGGCCTTTCATAAACAAGAACAAGACAATTTCCGCAATCACACCCAAAGACCAAAGTAGCCCAGTTGTCGTCGTCGAATACAGATGCTGCTTAAGGTAGATTGAGTAAAAAACGTAATACGGTGCGTGGGCAAATTGGATCAGGACATACACCAACAGAAAGGCCAACACTTCTGGTTTTTTGATGATGCTGGCGATGCGAGTCGGGCTGTGGTCATGGCTGACACTGCGACTTTCTGGTGTAGCCAACGTCGTTAACCATGTCAAAGTCAGTAATGCGGTTATCATGATGGGTAACAGCAATATCGGTTGGCTATCCAGCAACTTACCCACGCCTATCACCGTCAGTATAAATCCGACCGAACCCCATAACCGGATGCGGCTATAGCGGTGCGAGTCCGCCTGTAAGTGCGCCAATGTTGTCGCTTCATAAAGCGGTAACGGCGCATTCCAGAAAAAGCTAAAACCGATAGTTAGCCATGCGAATTCCATGTAATTATGGATTGTCAAAAATCCGGCAAACAAGAACGCCGCAAAAAACGATGTCGAGCGGATGATACGGAGATTTTTTCGGGTGTGGTCGGCAATCCAACCCCAGAGATTTGGCGCAATGATTTTTGTGCCGACTAAAAACGCGGATAACTGGCCTATTTCAGCGGGATTAAAGCCTTGTTCCTTAAGATATAAGCTCCAATAGGGGATGAAAGCACCTAACGTGGCGAAATAGCAGAGGTAGAAACTAGAGAGTCGCCAGTAGGGTGCAGACATTGAATTTTTAGGTTACTGAATGATCTAATAAACGCATTTTGTAGATACCATCTCTCCGTACCAATCGCAAGTGGTCAAATTGCCACTTGAGGTTGATAGGGTTGTTGGTGTTTCAATACACCAAAACAAATCTGCACCAATTTCCGCATCGCCGCGCCCAAGGCCG
>JABFSV010000121.1 GCA_013140405.1 Methyloglobulus sp.
GGGCGGCCCCGCAAGATGGACAGGCCAACCTTGATGATGGCGATGACGGCGTTGGCAGACCCGAAAGCGAACGCGGCGGCTGTCGCCAAGCGGCTTGGGATCACGACCACGACGCTGTATGCCTATGTCAACGGAGACGGGTCGGCGAAGGCGGCGGGGCAAGCCATCATTGACCAGGGCGGCGATTTATAGATAGTTGCGATACAGTTGGCAACACAGCTTAATATTGCACACTAACCTGGCCCATAAACGTCCGTGGCGTACCGAAATCCACCCAAGCACCCTGACAAAACTTACAGTCAGTACGGCTGGAGAAGTATTGCTTATCCAGGAGATTATTGACATTCAACTGGACGGACACCTTGGCATCGCCGAATTGACGGCTATAACCCGCCATCAAGTCAAAGGTGGCATAACCAGGGATTTTAGGAGGTATGCCTCCTAAATTGGGAGCTATTTGGTTGTCACGCAGGTTGACACCGCCGCCGAAGGTCAAGCCCTTGAATTCACCGCCTTGGACTAAATAGGTATTCCAAATGCTGCCGATATTACGGGGAACGTTAGGTAAACGGTCACCTACAGTAAACCCGGGGTTGAGGGCATCGCCACTATTCTTCGAAATCCTGATATCCGTGTTAGACCAGGTGGCGATGACATTCCAGCCCGGCAGGATTTCGCCCTGGATGTCAATTTCCGGCCCCCGGCTGCGGACTTCGCCCAGTGCTATGAAACAATCGCTGGCGGAACCCGGGGAAGGCAGCCCTGCGCTGCAACGGTGAGAGGGATTAGGGTCAGCCACCGCCACATTGGTTTTGGTCAGGTCGTAATAAGTCAGGTTGGCGCGCAGTTTGCCATTGAAGAATTCGAACTTGATGCCGCCTTCATATTGCGCGGCACTGGTCGGGTCTAACGGTTTAATGACACCGGGGCTGACAGAGGACCTAGGGTTGTTGAGTTGGGCCCCAAAACTCTCTGCGTAATTGGCGTACAAGCTGAGCCAACTTTTCGGATGCCACAAGATGCCGACCCGGGGCGTGACCGCATCCTGGGTAGATGCCGATGAACTTGCCGGGCTGAAATCATCGGCTGGTGTTGATAGTCCTTGATGGATATACTGGTAGCGGATGCCGCCCGTTACATGAAAATCATAGGGAAGCTTGATCTGGTCTTGGATATACAGGCCATATTGGTCTGTAAAGTTAGTGCTTGCCCCGGGTGATACGAGAGTACCGAAAGGAGTACCCGGTGCGGCAGGGTTTGTTAATGAGATGTATGATACCAATGGATTTAACGCTTGACTTTCATTGATCGTCGTATCCAGCCGATAATAATCGCCGCCCAGCAGCAAAGTGTGTTTTAGGCCAACCGTATCGAAGTGGCCGACCAGATCCAGGTTGGTCGAAGTAGTATTGTTCTGTATATCAGCCGAACCCAAAACTCGTGCAACATAGAGATCATTGGGCAATGGGCCTAGGATTGGATCCCCATGGAATTCCTTGGAGCCTGCTTGGAATGGGCGGGTGGAAAATGGAGTTTTGAATGATTGTTGGTTGACCGAAAAACGGTGCTTGAGAATCCAGTCATCATTAAATTGATGCGACCAGTTGAAGCCGCCGAAAATGGATTCGGTAGTGCCGGACGAATAGCCACCGTAGTTGCGGCTTATAGGCACGCTTAGGTTTAAGCTAGGGATAACAGGAATAAACGCATTGTCCAGGCCCTGATGGAGGCGGTTATATTCCATCTCGAAGGTTATCTGGGTTTTGGGGCTGATATTCCAACGCAACACCGGGGCAAAAAACACATCCTCCTTGCCCACAAAGTCCCGGAACGAGCCGCTGTTCTCATAGGACAGGTTGGCCCGGTACAGCAAGTCCTTGTTCTTGGTCAAAGGGCCGCTGGCATCGAAGGTGGTGCGGTACAAGTCGTAAGAGCCGAACTGTTGGGTAAAACCGTAATATGGGGTCGCCAAGGGTTGCTTGGTGACCACGTTGACCATGCCACCCGGTTCGACCAGACCATATAGGATGGCCGCAGGCCCCTTAAGCACCTCGACCGATTCCACATTGGCCAACTCCCGGCTGGCGGCGCCCTCTTGCAGCCTAAAGCCATTACGAAAGAAAGTTTGTGACTCAAAGCCCCGCAGAAAAATGGATTGGGATCTTCCGCCATAAATCCCATTACTTCCACTGTTGGTTGTAGTGACCACCCCGCTCACATTCTTTAAGGAATCCGCCAACCTGATCACCTGCCGATCCTTCAATACCTGTTTGGAAATCACCTGCACGTTCAGCGGCGTTTCTATGATCGGCGTATCGGTCTTGGTGCCTGCGGTGGCGTTGGGGATGACGTAATCCTTGTTGTAAGGGTCGGCGTAGTATTCCGGGTCGTAAGCCGAATCGGCTTCGACGGTGACTTTGGGCAGGGTGGATTCCGACATCGGTTCTGGCTTGTTGGTATTAGGGTTCGCCACCGGCACGAAAGGTTTTTGGGTTTTGTCTGCCGCCCGGATAGTGACCTCACCATCGCTTAAGGTATACACCAAGCCAGTGCCGGACAGCAGTTTCTGCAAGGCGGCAGCGGTGCTGTAGCTGCCCTTGAGACCTTGGCTTGACAAGCCTTGGGTGAGGCCGGTGTCGTAAATTACCTGTAAATCGCTGTGTTCCGCCAGGTTGTTGAGCGCATGGGCCAACGAACCAGCGGGGATGTTATATTGCCTGGTTGCTGACTCCGCAAAGGCTCGTGTGTTGAACGCTAATAGGCTTATCAAAAATATGAGCATTAACAGCTGATGGCTAAGCGTTGTGCTGGGCGGCAAAGTGTTGGTATTTCCTGTCATTTATTATCCCCAGTTAGGTAGGATTTGGCCGAAATTTATGGCCTACATCTCCTTAAGACGCGCGACTTGCGAAAACCCGAACCTTGGGAAAAAAATATTTTTGCGGAGTTTTAAATAAAAGGGTGGGCATTGCGTACCCTACGGAATTACCGATGCAGCAACACCAGGTAATGCGATAACCTGTTGGAATGTAAGTTGAGGGATTTTTCTATGGTGTCCAAGGCCGCAATGGGTTTGTCGGTGCTGAACACGCCGTTGACCCTGCGGTTGGCGATGGTCGGGTCGGCAATCAGGAAATAGCCACGGTGGTAGTGGTTTAGCTCGGCTATCACCTCGCCCAAGGGTTTGCCTTGGAAAACCAGCTTGC
>JABFSV010000122.1 GCA_013140405.1 Methyloglobulus sp.
CTAACTGGCGTGGATTCATTTTTGCAGGCTTTGCCAGTACCATCGCCACATTGCTAGCAAAATCACCGTGCTGAGCATCTCGGCAGCGGTCAATGATGATGCTAACGTTAGTGTCTTCTGCGATAACCCCATCATTCTTAAGGGTTGCAACGGCTTGCTGGATAAGTGCCTCTAACTTTTTTTTCATTACTTTACGGCGTGGATTAACTCAATTAATAGCCGCGCATTATCCATCATAATGACTTGATTAGCTATTCAAACAAGACCCAAATTGATAGCTGGCTTAACCAACAATATGATAGGTATAACCAGATTATGAGGCCTATGTTAATGTTGTGGGGCTATTTAATCGGTGTCATCAATTATTTTGGATGGAACGAGAAAGTGGCGAATTCATGGGGCTAATCGGCAGTGTGAACGCTACAGTAATGGTCATTAGCTGGGCTAGTACCAAACCAGCTTGATTGCCAAGAAAAAAATCAGTATCGAAAAATAGCGTTTTAGTTGTTGTGCTGGCAGTTTATGGGCGAGCTTGGCACCAATCGGTGCAGTAAAAATGCTCCCTAATCCAACGCCGATAAAAGCGGGCAAATACACATAACCGAAGCTCCATGCCGGTAAGTTTGAAACGCCCAATCCCAAAACCATGTAGCTTAATGTGCTTGCAACGGCGATAGGCAATCCGCAGGCGCTGGCTATGGCGACGGCATTACGCATCGGATATCGGCAATGTACTAAATAGGGTACGGTTAGCGTGCCTCCACCTATACCTACCAAGGAAGAGAGCAATCCTATTGCGCCAGCCACCCAGAAGTCAGTTAGTTTGGAATAATTGGCTGCTCCGGCTTTAGGTTTTATATCTAAGGCCATTTGTATGCCCACATACAGCAAAAAAACTACAAAAATTTGTCGCAATAATTCGGTGTGGATAGTGTCGGCGACTGCTGCTCCGGCAGTCGCACCCAAAATAATGCCTGGTGTTAATGCGACTACCTTGCTCCATAAAACCGAACCCAGGCGATGATGTGCGAACACAGAAGATGATGCCGTAAGGATGATAGCCGCCAGTGACGTTGCGATGGCCATAATCATGACCAGATCAGTGGGTATGCCTTGGGCTTTAAATAGAAAAACGAGTACAGGTACAATGACCATGCCTCCGCCTATTCCGAATAAGCCTGCTAATAGGCCCGAAAACATGCCTAACAGTAAACTGGCGAAGATAATTTCTATCAAACTAATCACCCTTAGTGAGTTAAGTTGCAAATCCGGATCAGCTCCCATTATGCCGTTTTTGATGTGGTTTATGCTATCCTAAACACCTTCAAAATTGCTTTCTAATCTGATGGAAAAATACCTTGTCGGCGGCGCTGTCCGCGATCAACTTCTGGGTTATCCGGTCAAGGAGCGAGATTGGGTCGTGGTCGGGGAAACGCCCGACTCCATGATTAAACAAGGCTTTCGTGCGGTGGGCAAGGATTTTCCGGTTTTCCTCCATCCAGAAAGCCATGAAGAATATGCGCTCGCTCGGACTGAGCGGAAAACCGCGCCAGGTTATAGAGGCTTTATCGTCCATGCGGATGTTGATGTCACTTTGGGGCAGGATTTACAGCGCCGGGATTTAACCATTAATGCCATTGCTATGACCCCAGAGGGTGAGTTTATTGACCCTTATGGCGGGAAGGATGACCTGGACAAGCGGCTATTTAGGCACGTCTCGCCGGCTTTCGCAGAAGACCCCGTGCGTATACTCCGTGTAGCAAGGTTTGCGGCGCGTTATCATCATTTGGGGTTTAAGCTGGTATCTGATACCCAAGAACTGATGCGAGCGATGGTTGAAGCCGGAGAAGTCGATCATTTAGTGCCAGAGCGGGTTTGGGCTGAGTTATTCAAAGCCCTAAATGAAACAACACCCTCCGCTTTCTTTTATACGTTGAAGGATTGCGGGGTCCTAGAAAAAATATTTCCTGAAATTCATAAGCTATTTGGCGTACCTCAACCGCCTAAGTATCATCCAGAAATTGATACCGGCGTACATAGTATAATGTGCCTGGAACAAGCGGCTTTGTTGTCCACCAAGCCCGAAGTCAGGTTTGCTGCCTTGGTGCATGACCTGGGCAAGGCCTTGTCGCCCAAGGACAATTTGCCACATCATTACGGACATGAAACCAAAGGCTTGCCTGTCCTGGAGGCGTTGTGTAACCGCTTGCGTGTGCCTAACACCTTCAAGTCGTTGGCGCAGCACGTTATGCAATATCATACTCATTGCCATAAGGTAACGGAATTGAAGCCATCAACGCTGGTTGACTTGTTAAACACATTAGGCGCATTTAAACAGCACAACCAGTTCCCTGAATTTTTGCTCGCCTGTGAGGCTGATGCTAAAGGCCGGGCAGGGCTAGAAAACAAGACTTACCCGCAAGCAGCATATTTGCGTACGGCGGCAAAAACTGCTGCATCAGTTGATACCTCCGCTTTGATGAACGGTGATTTACAAGGTGCAGAAATTGGCGAAGCAATTCGCCGATTGCGTATACAGGCAGTTGCTGATATGAATATAGAAGAACATCCCATTAACGTTAGCTAATCCTAGAACTAAGTTATGCCATCTTTTGATATTATTTCCGAATTCGATCCCCACGAAGTTAAAAACGCTATCGACCAGGCCAGTAAGGAAGTCGGTACCCGATTCGACTTTAAGGGTACGGATTCCAGCTTTGAGCTAACCGAAGATAAAGTCATCATGATCTCTGAGTCTACCTTCCAGCTCCAGCAGATGTTCAGCATCGTGTGTGCAAAATTGAGTCGCCGTGGCGTGGACATTGCCTGTATGGAAGTGGGCGATGCCAAAGGCAGCGGTAAGCTCATGCGGCAGGAAATCACTTTGAAGCAGGGGCTTGATAGCGCGTTTGCCAAGAAAATTGTTAAGTTAATTAAAGATAAAAAGCTCAAAGTGCAAGCCGCGATCCAAGGCGACCAAGTCAGGGTCACGGGTAAAAAACGCGATGATTTGCAGGAGGTTATCCAGATGCTGAGAGAAGAAAAGCTGGAAATGCCCTTGCAGTTTGAGAATTTTAGGGATTAGGTTAAGCGCTAGGCTAGTGCAACCAGTATCCTGATCTAAAACGAGCCAAATCTGGAATCAATAGCTGATTTTTGTTTCCAGTATTCTCCCTGGTCGTTCTGGAAATCAATATTTTTCCCATAAAGCTTATGGGCTGGAAAGCCTGGCCTGTTTCCCCCGCAGTTATATTGAAAATAGTGCCGAAACACTCATAATTCCCTTTCAAACCTAAAGTAATTTATAAGCTAAATTATTTAACAGGCTGATAAAAATGCAGTTTATTTTTAGTTGCAAATAGCTTTAAAGATATATCCTGTTTGATCCTAAGTTGTTGTCAAAAAAGATAGTTTTTTTATTTTATTTCCCCATGGCTTGTGCTATTCTAATTTCAAGTGGAAATTAGTGGTAAATTTTAGTTGCTCTGTGGTTTTTTGTGGAGCAATTCGACAGAGATTTTATGGGGGAATCTTGTTCCGAGGCAATACCACAGTCAATCTCGATGAAAAAGGCCGTTTTGCTATTCCCACCCGCTATCGGGGCAGGGTGCAGGAAACTTGCGCTTGCGAATTGGTCGCTACGGTTGCTGTGAACGAGCGTGGCGTTGGTATCGATGGCTGTCTGTGGATTTATCCCTTGCCTGCATGGGAAGAGTTAGAAAATACCATCAAAAAATTATCAGACCTTAATAAAAAGGCAATCAAATTAAAACGATTTCTTATTGGCTATGCCGCTGAATGCGAAATGGATTCTCAGGGGCGTATTTTGCTGCCAGAAATGTTAAGAAAATTCGCAAAGTTAGATAAAAAAATGATCTTGGTAGGTCAGTTAAATCGCTTTGAACTTTGGAATGAAGATGCTTGGAACAGGGAGCAAACCGAATTTAAGGATAATGATGACATTGAGGGGTTAGATGCGTTGGGCGATATATCCTTTTAAGCGGACGTAACTAGTGGAGCATCGGCCAGTCTTATTGGCTGAAGTATTAGAGCAGTTGGCGATCAAGGAAGATGGCATCTACCTGGATTGTACGTTTGGACGCGGTGGGCATAGCCATGCGATTTTGTCGTTACTTGGGGTGTCTGGTCGTTTGTTGGCGTTAGATCGTGATGTTGATGCTGTTGCTTCTGATGTGGCTCAGTCAATGCTCAAGGATAAGCGCTTTACGTTAAGGCATAACTGTTTTTCGGCTTTGGAAAGCGTTTCAGCAGATGAAGGTATAGTCGGTCAAATAGACGGTATTCTGCTGGATTTAGGTGTGTCATCCCCGCAATTGGATAATCCTGATAGAGGATTCAGTTTTATGCAAAATGGCCCGTTGGATATGCGGATGGACAGCAGTGCAGACATGACGGCGGCTAAGTGGTTGTCCAAAGTTGATGAAAAGGAATTGGTCAGGGTGTTATTTGAATACGGTGAAGAGCGCTTTGCAAGGCGTATCGCCCGTGCGATTGTTGAAACCAGGGTAGAAAAACCGTTAACAACAACGCGGCAATTGGCGGCGCTTATAGAGGATGTGATCCCCAAACGCGAGAAACATAAGCATCCGGCAACACGTAGTTTCCAGGCAATAAGGATTGAAGTCAACAAAGAGCTTGATGAATTGAAAGGTGTGTTGCAGCAATCCATGCGGGTATTGAAGCCAGGTGGTCGGTTGGTGGTTATTTCTTTCCATTCCCTGGAAGATAGGATAGTTAAGCAGTTTATAAGAAGTGAGTCTGGCGCCAAGTATGATCCAGGTAAATTCCCTATTAAGGAAGCGGACATAGCAAAAGGCGTTTTAGTAAAGCGAGGCAAGCCACTGAAAGCGGGCAAGATTGAACTTGAGCAAAACCCAAGGGCGCGTAGTGCAATTATGCGGGTTGCCGAGCGGGTATAGGCAATGACAGCAAGGCAGGGGCGAACTATCAATAAAACAGGGGTTATAGGCTTAAGCGCACTTTTGTCCGTGTTGATGGTTTCGGCTTTGGCGGTGATTTATAGCAAGAACTATTCGCGTTCGATTTTCATTGAGATAGAACGCCATGAACGGGCATTGGATCGATATGAAGTGGAGTGGGGGCAAATGCAATTAGAATTATCGACGTTGGCAGAACAAAATCGCGTTGAGGCGATTGCCAGGGAAAAACTGAAGCTGGTTATGCCGCCGCGTGAAAGCATTATCTACATAAAGCCATAAATGTTGTTAACCAGAGGTAACAGGCCACGGAAACAGGCGGATGATTTTTCAGGCAGAAGGAAGTTTTTACTCATCTTTATCATGAGTTGCATGACAGTGCTTGTCGGTCGTGCCGTGCATTTACAAGTTTTCAAAAAAGATTTTTTGCAGGAGCATAGCCGCTATGTCGATACGGTATCTATTTCATCATATCGGGGCATAATCGAAGACAGGAATGGCGAGGCATTGGCGATCAGTTCTCCTGCGCCTTCCATAACGATCAACCCTAAGGAGTTTGTCAAAGACGACGAGAGTGTGATTGCGCTTATGGAGAAGAAATTCAAGTCGGAACATGGCGCTGAAAAGTTGTCTGAAAGCCAAATACAGGAAGTTAAAAGTGCATACAGGCAAGAGAAGCAAATAAAGATTAACGAATTAGAAAAGTTGCTGGATTTACCTAGAGGTAGAGTAAACGCTGTTCTCGATGAAAAAAAAGGTAAAGGATTTGCTTACTTGGCAAAAAAAGTCAGTCCTGGTTTGGCAGAGCAAGTAAAAGATTTAAAGTTTGCGGGTGTGGATATTCTCCGCGAATTTAAGCGTTTTTACCCTTCAGGTGAGGTGGCAGCCCATCTCCTGGGTTTCACTGATGCAGCAGATGTTGGTCAGGTTGGGCTGGAAAAAAGCTACGAAGCAATGTTGAAAGGCGCGGATGGCAAAAAACGGGTTATCAAAGATGGTTTACATCAGGTAATCGCTGATGTTGAAAGTGTGGCATCACCGATTCCAGGGAAGAATCTGGAATTGAGTATTGACCAGCGCATTCAATACTTGGCTTACCGAGAATTGCAAAATGCGGTGAGAGTTAATAAGGCCAAAGCGGGCGCATTGGTCGTATTGGACTCAAAGACCGGCGAAATACTCGCAGCAGTCAATCAACCGTCTTTTAATCCGAATTCAAAAGCCGACCTCAAGGAGATCCTGTACAGGAATCGGGCATTTACTGAGGTTTTTGAGCCTGGGTCAACCGTTAAGCCGTTTGTGGTTGCTGCCGCTTTAGAAGGGGGGTATATCCGCCCAAGCGATAGGTTTGTCACAGATGGTGTATTTCCTGTTGGAAGCAACATTGTCAGGGATACCCATAATTATGGGATATTGGATGTCGAAGGCGTAATTAAAAAGTCCAGCAACATCGGTGTCGCCAAAATGGCCTTGAAAATGCCGGTCGATTATTTTTGTGGCACCTACAAAAAACTGGGATTCGGCGACTCACCCGCTACCGGCTTTCCAGGCGAGGCTAGCGGTCGTATGTCGGTTGCCAAAAGGATGCGGGATTTTGATCGGGCAATCTTGGCCTATGGTTATGGTTTGAATATGTCGGCAATCCAGTTGGCCAGGTCATACACAGCATTGGCTGATGATGGCATCCTGCACTCGGTCAGTTTATTGAAGCGGGATGAAGATATTGACGCACAACGGGTGTTTTCCCAAAAAACAGCCAAGACTGTCAGGACGATGATGGAAACCGTGATAAGCAAAGAAGGTACTGCTTACGAAGCCAGGGTTGACGGCTATCGGGTGGCGGGTAAAACAGGAACGGCAAAAAAAGCTGGGGCGCATGGCTATTCGGCAAATAGTTATTTTGCGGTATTTGCAGGTTTGGCTCCCGCCAGTAATCCAAGATTGGTCGTTGTGGTGATGATAGACGAGCCGTCGGCTGGACAATATTACGGTGGCTTGGTTGCAGCGCCAGCATTTTCAAAAGTGATGGGTGGAGCATTAAGGTTGCTAGGTGTAACGCCAGACCAAGAAAATACCATGCCTATCTTATTGGCTAGGAAAACACCGTAAGCGATTTGTATGAGGCTTATAGACTTACTTAATGGCTTGGTTGAGGTTTCTGAACAGTTTTCGCAACTGATTGCTGAATTAGATATTAGCGGATTGGCTTTGGATAGCCGAGTTGTTGAGGTGGGTGAATTGTTTATTGCGTTGTCCGGTGCGAAGCAACATGGCTTAAGTCATGCTGAAAGGGCAATTGACAAAGGTGCGTATGCAGTGCTGTTTGATCCTTCGGGAGAAGGTAGGGTGCTTGCGGAAACAATGACAGATATTCCTGCTATCCCTGTGGAAAACCTTAGCCTTGTTTTAGGGGAATTGGCGGCACGATTTTATGGTAAGCCATCCCATAATTTGGATGTAATTGGCATAACAGGGACAAATGGCAAGACATCTTGTAGCCAATTTTTAGGCCAGTTACTTGAAGATTGCGGCATTATCGGCACGCTGGGATGGGGCGATTGGGGGCGGCTTAACAAGACGGCCAATACGACTCCAGATGCCTTAACAGTACAAAAGACATTAGCTGAATTCGTCAAAGAAAAGAAGAAAACCGTAGCAATGGAAGTGTCGTCTCACGGTTTAGATCAGGGCCGAGTAAACGGGGTGCGGTTTAAAGGAGCGGTGTTCACCAATATCAGCCGCGATCACCTGGATTATCACAGGTCAATGGAAAATTACCTGGCGGCAAAGTTGAAATTACTGTCTGTGCCGGGGCTTAAGTTTGTGGTCGTCAACCTGGATGATGGCAGTTGCGACGAGATTATTGCGGCTGTCCCTGAAGCGGTAATGGTATGGGGAGTCAGTGCAAAAGGAAAAAGCGTGAATTCGGGGCAGTCCATTGTTGCTGAGGAAATAAGGCATACGCTGGATGGAATCGAATTTGATGTGCGTTGTGATGGAAATATCCAACGGATTAAAGCACCGCTTTATGGCGACTTTAATGCTGAAAACCTGTTATGTGTGTTGGCAGTAATGCTGGCAATGGGCCATACACTAGCTGAGGCAGCAAATAAGGTGAAGTCGATCAAGCCGATAACAGGCCGTATGGAGCGTTGCGGAACGAAAGCAAATGGGTTAAGTGTATTCGTTGATTATGCCCATACGCCGGATGCGCTGTACAGGGTATTAGCAAGTTTGCGTAAGCATAGCCATCAGGCATTATGGGTGGTGTTTGGTTGCGGTGGTAACCGTGATGCCGGTAAACGTCCACAAATGGGGAGCATCGCAGAGCAATGGGCGGATCGCATTATTGTTACCGATGACAACCCACGCTTTGAAGACAACGTACAGATAGCTAAAGAAGTCATGACAGGTTGCAGTTCAGATAAAGTGCTATTGATCCAGGATAGGAAACAGGCAATACAACATGCCATCGCTAATGCGGCAGAAAATGACTGCATCGTGATCGCAGGTAAAGGACATGAAACTTACCAAGAAATCAACGGCATCCAATATCCGTTCAATGACAAACAAATTGCTGAAGAAGCATTACACCTTAGGTTAGCAATGCAATGAAGATGATGCTTAGCGAGATTGCCAAAATAATAAACGGTACTCATGTTGGGGTTGATGTAGAGATTGCATCGGCCAGCATAGATACCCGCGCCATTCAAGATGGCGAGCTATATGTGGCAATCAAGGGGCATCAGTTTGATGGCAATGAATTTGTGGATAAAGCGGAACAAGCCGGTGCGATAGCCGCTATCTTGAATGAAGGTTTTACCACAGCCTTGCCACATATTTTGGTTGCCGACACGCGTTTGGCATTGGCGCAGTTGGCAGGTGCATGGCGGGACAAAGCCTCAGCAAAAGTGGTGGGTATTACCGGTAGTAATGGTAAGACCACCGTCAAGGAAATGACCGCAGCGATTTTGGGCGTAGATGGCCCTGCGCTATTTACCAAAGGGAATCTAAATAACGATATTGGTGTGCCGTTAACACTGCTGAGGCTGAACGAAGAACATCGTTATGCCGTGATAGAAATGGGTGCAAACCATCTGGGAGAAATTGCTTACACAAGTGCAATTGCCAAGTCTGATGTAGTGATCCTTAATAATGCTGGAGCTGCACATATTGAAGGCTTTGGTAGCCTGGATGGGGTTGCTAAAGCAAAAGGGGAAATCATCGAAACCCTCAAGTCAGATGGCGTTGCGGTACTCAATAAAGACGATAAATATTTCGATTATTGGACATCGATAGCGGGTAACAGAAAGGTCTTGTCATTCGGATTGAGTGAAGATGCAGATATTTCTGCCCGCAACATCAAAACAGAAATCATTGACGATGAGTTCGTCACAACCTTTAGTTTAGTGACTTCCCTGACGATGATGAAAGTGCATCTGAAGTTAGCTGGATCGCACAATGTGTTGAACGCACTAGCTGCGACAGCCGTAGGCTTAGCTTTAGGGCTTAATCTGGAACAGATTAAAACAGGGCTTGAGCAAGTAAAGCCAGTAACGGGAAGAATGCAGCCGTTGGTTGGTCGCTTGGGGAATATAGTGATTGATGACACCTATAACGCTAATGCAGCTTCCTTAAAAGCAGGGCTTGATGTGCTGGTCAAATGCAAAGGTGAACACTGGGTCGTGTTGGGGGCATTTGGTGAGTTGGGTCAGGACAGTCCAAAAATACATGCAGAAATTGGCGAATTAATAAGCTCCAAGGGTGTTGTGCGCCTGCTGGCTATTGGCTCCGATGCCAGAAATACCGTAAGGATTTTTGGTAAAGGGGCCACTTTTTTTGATAGCCAGGAAGAATTGATCGACGCATTAAAAACCGAACTTACAGGCGATGAGGCTATTTTGATCAAAGGCTCAAGAACACAGCGCATGGAAAATGTTGCTGCAGCTCTAGTGGAAAATTTCAGGACATAAGTCATGCTACTCTATTTCGCAGACTATTTGATGACATTCGAAGGTGGGTTCAGGGTATTTCATTACCTGACGTTCCGAGCCATATTGGGAGCGCTAACCTCTTTGATAATATCCTTCATCATAGGCCCAGTGATGATACGGAAATTAAGCCGGAAAAAAATCGGCCAAAGCATCCGCGAATTAGGCCCACAATCGCACTACGAAAAGGCAGGTACGCCAACTATGGGTGGTACGCTGATATTGGTTGCAATCGCTTTTAGCACCTTATTGTGGGCAGATCTTGGTAACCGCTATATATGGGTCATTTTACTGGTGACTCTAGGCTATGGTGTCATCGGATTTATTGATGATTACCGCAAGGTGGTCAAGAGGAACAGCGACGGCTTATCGGCAAAAGCCAAATATTTTTGGCAGTCAGTTATCGGATTTATGGCGGCTGTGTTCCTTTATCAAACGGCTGTTGTGCCGGCAGAAACGCAATTTTTCGTACCGTTCTTTAAAGATGTCATGCTCGACATGGGCTGGATGTACATCGTCCTCAGTTATTTTGTCATTGTAGGTACCAGCAATGCCGTCAATTTGACAGATGGACTAGATGGCTTAGCCATTATGCCAACGGTTATGGTGGCAGCAGGTTTGGGTATTTTTGCGTACTTGTCTGGACACGTAGGTTTTTCAGAATATTTATCCATTCCTTATTTGCCCAATGCGGGTGAATTGATTGTTTTTTGTGCGGCATTGGTTGGAGCCGGACTCGGATTTTTATGGTTCAACACGTATCCCGCGATGGTATTTATGGGTGATGTCGGCGCGTTGGCCTTGGGTGGTGCATTAGGTGTTTTAGCCATATTGGTCAGGCAAGAAGTTGTATTGGTCATTATGGGTGGGGTATTTGTCATGGAGACCTTGTCCGTCATAATTCAGGTGGCTTCATACAAAATGACGGGGAAGCGGGTATTCCGCATGGCACCCATCCACCATCATTTTGAGCTAAAAGGCTGGCCTGAACCGCGTGTAATTGTGCGATTCTGGATTATTACGTTTATTTTGGTGCTTGTTGGTTTGGCGACCTTAAAATTAAGATGAAACTGGATCAATACACTATTAAAGCACGGTTGAAAGCCATGTTAGGCCTGGATTCCTTGACATCAAAAATAGTGGTCGTAGGGCTGGGTGTTACGGGTGTTTCTGTAGCGCGTTATTTGGCAGCGTTAGGGTTTGATTTTGTTATTGCCGATAGTCGGGAGCAGCCTGCTGGTATAGCACAACTAAGGGAAGAATTAGGAAGCATCGCTGTCCTTAGTGGCGCATTTGACGAGACATTATTCAGTAATGCAACCCACCTTATAGTGAGTCCAGGGATTCCATTAACTGAAAAAGCCATAGCCGAAGCCGTCAAGAACGGTACTGAAGTCATTG
>JABFSV010000291.1 GCA_013140405.1 Methyloglobulus sp.
AAGTTACAACTTTACGGGCCTGCAATGAACTACCAGGTTCTCGCCAGAAAATGGCGCCCCTCAAATTTCACCGAAGTCGTTGGTCAGGATCATGTTGTCAAGTCGTTGATGAACGCTTTGCAGCACAACCGTTTGCACCATGCTTATCTATTCACCGGCACCCGTGGCGTAGGTAAGACGACGATAGCCAGAATCCTGGCAAAAGCCATCAATTGCGAAAATCTCCAAGATTATAACCCTTGTGGTACATGTGAAGTCTGTCGTGCGTTGGACGAAGGCAGGTTCATGGATTTAATCGAAGTGGATGCTGCATCCCGGACGAAAGTCGAAGATACCCGCGATTTGCTGGACAACGCCCAGTACGCGCCGCACCATGGACGTTATAAAGTTTACTTGATTGACGAAGTGCACATGTTGTCCGGGCATAGTTTTAACGCTCTGCTTAAGACATTGGAAGAACCGCCCCCGCATGTAAAATTTTTGTTGGCGACCACCGATCCGCAAAAAATTCCCGTTACCGTATTGTCCCGGTGCTTGCAGTTTAATCTCAAGCGCTTGTTGCCAGGGCAGATTTTTACTCAGATGCAAGGCATCCTCAAACAGGAGCTGATTGAAGCTGACCCATTGGCTCTGCAATTGCTGGCACGCGCCGCCGATGGCAGTATGAGGGATGGCTTGAGTTTGCTTGACCAAGCAATTGTTTACGGCGCAGGCAAAGTGACAGCGGATGATGTTAGCGCCATGTTAGGTACGGTGGCGCAACGGCCTGTTGAGGACATGCTCAACGCATTGGCTGATTCAGATGCACAAGCTATCCTCAACAAAATTGACGAGATAGCGAACATACAGCCTGATTTCAGCACGGTACTACAGCAGATTTTACAAATTTTACATCGCATTGCTTTGGCGCAGCAAATTCCAGGTGCTATTGCGCACGAGTTTGATCGTGAAATGATTATGGCGCTATCCCACCGATTTACACCCGAAGATGTGCAGCTTTATTATCAAATTGCTTTAGTTGGGCAACGTGATCTCGATTTAGCGCCCGATTCCCGCATGGGTTTTGAAATGGTCATGCTACGCATGTTAGCATTTAAGCCAGTTGCAGCGGAAATTATCCCGATTAAGCCCAAGCAAGAGCAAGTATCGCTGCAAAATTCAACAACAACCCAGCAATCTGCAATAAAAGTTGAACAGATAAAACCACCTGAGCTAATTGTTGAAAAAAGTGCTAAAGAATATTCTGGTCAAGTAAATAGCAGCAATAGTTGGATCGACATGATTGCAATTATGAAACTTGAAAGCCTAACCAGGGAACTAGCCAACAACTGCGTGTTGGAACACATTGACGATGAAGGTTGTAATTTACTTCTGGATGCCAGTCATCAACAGTTATTGACGCCCAGCCGCGAAAAAAAATTACAACAAGCCTTGCAAGATTATCGTGATGCACCATTAAAACTGGTGGTTAAAATCGAACGGGCAGAGATTGTTACACCTGCGGTACAATCAGCTAGGGACAAAGACGACCGACAACAAGCAGCGGTCGATGCCATTAATACGGATGCCAACATTTTGGCATTAAAAGAACATTTTGATGCACGGGTATTGCCCGGTACTATAGAACCTGTGTAACAGGGTGGAGATGAAAAAATGAAAAATGCACTGGGCAACATCATGCAACAAGCCCAAAAAATGCAGGAAGATCTAAAAAAAGCCCAACAAGAATTGGAGATGATGCAGGTGCTTGGTGAGTCGGGTGGCGGCTTAGTGACGATAGTCATGACGGGTAAGCGTGAAGCCAGAAAAGTGACCATAGACCCATCCCTAGTCAATGAAGACAAGGACATGCTCGAAGATATGGTGGCAGCCGCGATTAACGACGCGGTCAATAAAGTGGGCAAAATGAAAAAAGAGAAAATGGCTGGTATTACTGCCGGTTTGCCCAATATTCCTGGATTTCAACTGCCTTTTTAACATGCTAAAAAAAGGTTTGCTAGGACAGTTAACACAAACCTTATGCTGTTTGCCTGGTGTTGGCCCAAAAACCGCCCAGCGCATGTCCTTCCATTTGTTACAGCGGGATCGTAACGGTGCAAAAATACTGGCTGAAACCCTGATAGAGGCCTTGGCAAAAATCGGTCATTGTCAGGTTTGCCGCACCCTTACTGAGCAAAATATCTGCCAGATTTGCGCGGATAAGGCCAGGGACAGTAGCTTGATTTGCATCGTTGAAAGCCCTGCCGATGTTTGGATAATTGATCAAGCCACCGTTTTCAAAGGGCATTATTTCGTCCTTCATGGTCGGTTATCGCCTTTGGATGGTATTGGCCCTGACGAGCTTGGTCTTGACGTGTTGGAACAACGTATGTCATTAGGGGCAATCAAAGAGCTAATCCTCGCCACCAATTCAACCGTGGAAGGCGAAGCCACCGCCTATTTTATTGGCGAGTTGGCAAGAAAGCACAAGGTGCAAGCCAGCCGTATCGCCCACGGTGTGCCGATGGGGGGTGAACTAGAATTTATCGACAGTGGTACGTTGGCTCATGCGTTTAATGGGCGTAATGCGCTATGACAATATGACGTAATGATTTAACGGGTAGGGGCAAATAATCATTTGCCCCTACTCAAATCAAATCCTAGGAGGTAATAATGACCGATTGTCTTTTTTGCAAAATGGTTGCCGGAAACATTAAGCCGGATGTCGTATTTGAAGATGACCATATCCTCGCGTTCAATGACATCAACCCGCAAGCCCCCGTCCACATCCTCGTTATCCCCAAGCGCCACATCACAACCTTGAATGACCTCGATGATGCCCAACTAGGTGGGGAAATCCTACAGGTGGCAACTACCTTAGCAAAGCAACAAGGTATTGCCGAGGAAGGTTATCGTACTGTATTCAATTGTAACGACAATGGTGGTCAAGCTGTCTACCACTTGCATTTGCATCTCTTGGGCGGACGACAAATGGCTTGGCCTCCAGGTTAGATAATCACCACCGGGTAAAGACCATGTCACCGTGACGGTACATCGAACCAACAAAGATAACAACAAAGAATATGCGCCACACCTTTGAACAGCGCCACCAAAGGCCGATTCCTTTTAGGACGTTTTTAGTTAGGCAAGCGCAGTATTTGTTTTCGTCTTTCATATTGATAGCGTTTGGCTTAAGCATTGGCGTAATTGGTTATCATGAATTTGAATCTATGAGTTGGATAGACTCATTTCTTAATGCGTCCATGATTCTGGGTGGCATGGGGCCAGTTGATGTGCTTCATACCCAAGCAGGTAAAGTATTTGCGGGTTTATACGCATTGTTTTCTGGCTTGGTGTTTTTGGTGGCTGCTGGGCTTGTCTTTAGCCCGTTGGTACATCGTTTGCTGCATACATTCCATTTTGAAGCAGACAGGAATAACAATAACTAACCGACTTTAAAAATCAATTGGTTAAAACCCTCAGCAATCTCATTGGCAATAAAAAGTTAACCAACTTGGAAGCATAATGGCAAAAGCCAAAACAACCACCGAAGAACCACTCGAAAAACAACTCTGGAAAGCTGCCGACAAGCTGGGTAAGAATATCGATGCCGCCGAGTACAAACATATCGTGCAAGGCTTGATCTTCCTCAAATACATTTGGCCTGCTGGAGTCGAATCCTGAACGAGTACGCAGCTTCTTTCAGGACAAAAGAGTAAAATATGCGGCTTAAAACTTCTAAAGGCCGGATCAATAGTCCCGCAGTCATATGGAGTATCCTTATCCCAACTAAAGGAGACTGGCCTATGGCAAGTATACTGCATGGCAATGCCAAAACCACGCCTAGAATCCGCCAAGAAATGCAAGACGCTGACGAAAGCCTCGCTACGCTAGCGGCGCGCTATTCGCTCAACGAAAAGACCGTGTTGAAGTGGACGCACGCAGACGGCGTCGAAGACAAAAAATCAGGCCCGGCGACGCGCCGCAGCGTCCTCACCGAGGTTGAGCAGCAAGCGGTCTGCACCGTCAGGCGGCACCTGCGCTTGCCGCTGGATGACCTGTACCTGGTTTTCAAGCCGCGCATCCCGAAGTTGTCGCGTTCAAACTTGCACCGTTGCCTACAACACCACGGCCTGTCCCGCTTGCCCATCGGCGAGGACGGGCGGGCGCCGAAGCGCAAGGCATCCAAGGCTTATCCCATCGGTTACCTGCATGTCGACATCACCGGGCTACGCACCGAACAAGGCAAACATTACCTGTTCGTTGCGGTTGACCGCGCCACCAAGTACGTTTACGCCGAACTCTATGGCCGGATGACGACCGGCAATGCCCTCCTGTTTTTACGCAACCTGGAGCAAGGCTGCGTGTTCAAAATCACCCACATCTTGACCGACAATGGCGCACAATTCACGTATAACCTGCTGGCCAAGCACTTGCGGCAAAACACGCGGAACATCCTTTTGATAGCCTTTGCCAACAACTCGGCATCGAGCACCGCACCACCCAATTCCGCCACCCATGGACTAACGGGCAGGTCGAAATCACCAACAAAACCATCAAACAAGCCACCAAGAAACAATTCCACTGCACCACCGCCACCGAACTCAAAACCCCTTGGCAAGTTATTGAAGAATGTTATCATCAACAATCTTGTTTCTTTAAAACCAATCCTCTTTATAAGATTGTGGGACTAAACATACAAATAAAACCGTATGACTTATCATGTATTGTATTATTTGGTGCATGGAATGCACCCTACTTGGCTGGGCCTGAAATCTGGCGGGATACCCACGGCAAAATTACCCATTTTGTCAGCTCTATGGGTACGACGGGTACGATTATGGGTACGTCAAAATTTCTCAAAGAACAAAACCCAAATATTCAAATCATCGGCGTACAACCAGAAGGGGAGTCCAAAATTCCCGGCATCCGGCGTTGGCCGAAAGAATATTTGCCAAAAATATACCAAGCCGAACGGGTAGACCGGATTATTGATGTCGATCAGGCTTCTGCTGAACAAACCACGCGGGATTTGGCAGCGAAAGAAGGGATTTTTGCGGGTGTTTCATCAGGCGGCGGGGTAGCTGTGGCTTTGCGTTTATCGCAAGAACTAAGCGGTGCGGTGATCGTGGTGATTATTTGTGATCGTGGGGATCGGTATTTGTCTACGGGTGTGTTTCCGAGTTAGGGTTAGATTGTAGGGTGCGTTATACGCACCGTTAATCGGTTAGATACTATAAGCAAATACAAATAAAATCGTATGACTTATCATGTATTGTATTATTTGGTGCATGGAATGCACCCTACTTGGCAGATCAGATATGATCATAAATGAGATTTATATATGGCTTTAATAAAAAAGAGTTTTTTATTAAGTTTTGTTTTCATTGTTTTGGTATTAGCAAGTCCATACGCATTTGCGGATCAACGCTCTTCAAAACTGGGTTCGAGAGACCCTAACAAAGATTACTACGAGTTTAAACGCACATTTCAAGTCCTGTTAAAAAATAGCGATGAAATAACGCGTTTAGATTCGGATGATACTATTAATCTAAGTGACTGCGGGTATGGTGATGATGAAATATACCCCGACGACGACAACCAACCTCTATTTTCTGAGTTGGCATTTAAAGTAGTCCGAATTAAATTAATATTAACTTATTATGGTTACCCATCCAAAATTTGGCAACCATATCTGATCGTTATAGAGGGGCATCATCGAGAATTGATTAAAGAAGGGTACGATACTGATTATAGATTGTATTATAAACAATTGGATAGGCTAATGGCGCTGCTAAATAAATATCGAATAAAACATGCTAGGCACCTTCCTAAAGTCCGAATACAACATGGATGTGGTGATTATGATTTCTCTATAAAAATCGCCCAAGAACCGAAAAATGGTAGGATTTGGCTTATACCAGTTTTCAATTACAAACTTTGTCAGGTTAAAAATATAGACCCAGATAATTCCCAGAAATGCTTTGGTTGGGAAGAATCAACGGAAGATCTTTTGTTTTATCCTAGAGGTGAATATCACTATATGGCTTCTTGGCCGGATGGTTTCACCCGAAAGGGTATTTTACCATTAGATGAGGTGGAAGATGGACAAACCTTAACAATCAAAAAACTATGAGATAGAATCAAATTATGACAACTGGGCTGGATGATTTTAAATATATATTAGATGAGTTTAGGGGGCTTTCGGTATGGGCGTTGGGTGGTGCAGCTGTTCCTTTCGCTGCTGTATTGGTGGAACTTTCCCCTCCTTGGCCAACTGGCATTGTATTTATTACTGCAATTATTGAGCTTGTCGCTATAGTTATTTCTTTTCAATGGTTTAAGGGTATTAAACGGTCTATTGTGAGTGGAGTCTTGCTGTTTAGCCTTATTTCTTTTTCTGGTTTGGGATTTGCTTACCTTGTGAATTTGTCCAAGTACGCTTATGAAGTGCCTACTAGTAAAGAACGTTTCGTTAAGGGAAATGAATGTACAAAGGATGCTCTTTTAGTTTTTAGTGATCTTTGCCCTGATTTAGGAATTAATGAATTAAGACAAGCAGAGTATGATGCAGAACGACTCTGGACACAAGATTCACTTGCTAACATTAGGGTGCGACTTGTATCTCTTTGGGTTGGTACCTTTCTTTCGTTATCTATATTGCTCGGTACTTTTCTGGTTTACCAAACAGCCCAAAAAGGGCGAATTCGCAAACCTGAATCGATAACTGGTTCTGGTGATTGAAATTGTTTTTTCATTTATGACAAATAAATAACGAAGAACAGTAGAACCATAGGATGTGCTGAACAAAGTGAAGCGCATCAACCGCGAACGATGCGCCTCGTACCTCGGCACATCCTACAATGACTTGAGTAAAATCCTCTCGAAAACATCAAACAAAAGTGACCTGATTTTGAAAAAACCACAGGTTGATTGTAATCCCATAATAAAGCTATGTATTTTCATAGCACTTTGGCTAATAACTAATGCCGTTTATGCCATTAATACAGCCATACTTGATGCTGGTTCAATAACAGGCAAAGACTGGAAGCTGGAGGGAGCGACTCTTGCTGTTATCGACCTCGACCAAAAAAAGCCGCAATTCAAGCTATCTGCAACAAAGATTACACTTCCCAAGCCGTTCAATGACCTCACGCTTGCAAACATCCAATGCAAAGATTTCACCTGGGATCACGATGAATTGCATTGCAATCAGGGCAGGGCATCAGTCCGTTCCGCCTATTGGCAATCGCCCACGACGAATCTTTCTATCCACCTTAGCCCGAAACTTAATACCTTCAAACTAGAAGATGCTCGTCTAGCAGGTAGCCGTTTGTCGTTAGATGCAGAAACCAATGGCGAGAACTGGCAAGGCAAGGTGCAAGCGAAACACATCAATAATAACCTGATAGATAAGCTATTTCAGTCAAAACCAACTAAATTGAAACAGGCGCAATCTAAGCAAGGTCGTTTGAATCTGACGGGGACGTTTTCCGGTAAGCAAAACACACTCCAGGAATTTAATTTTACAGCTGAGGTTGAAGGGTTAACTGACCAAAGCAAAGATGGAAAAATCGCCGCAGAGAAATTGAATTTGCAGACACATCTCGAAGGCAAAAAAATCAAGGAAGATGGGTGGTATTGGCAAAGCAAATCCAAAATGATTGGCGGTGCGCTTTATGTCGATCCGGTTTATTTGGAAGCCGGAATACAACCGATAGCCTTAAATGCCCAAGGCACATGGAACACCAAAAGCAAAAAGGCCGACATCCAATCTTTTACTTACCAGCACCCCGATGTCGGAACGCTAACTGGCAATGCCAACGGTTATTATCGCGATGGCATCAAGATTGACAAAGCTGACATCACTTTAAAAAGCAATGCCTTGCAAGGTTTATTGACAACCTACATCAACCCGTTTTTTACCGAATCGCCATTTATAGGCGTATCTATGGCGGGTGATATGGACGCTCAATTCAGTTTCGTTCAGCAGGCATTAACGGGCATCTCCGTACACTTCAGCAATCTTAATGTTAAAGATGAAGCTGGGCGCGTGGCAATTAACAAAGGCGCTGGGCGGATTAATTGGTCAGATAATCCGACACTGACAAAACGATCGGAATTGGCATGGCAGCAGTTTTCCATTAAAGGACTGCCTTTAGGATCAGCCAAATTACCCTTTATAAGCCAGGGAAAAAGTTTCACATTGGCTGAGAAAATCAAAATACCGTTCTTGAACGGCTCGATTGCCGTCGATAAGTTCAGTTGGCAAGCCAAGAAACAGGACGAACCCGATGTTTCTTTCACAGGATCGCTGGCTAACGTGTCCCTGGAGCAGTTATCGAAAACGTTGGGTTGGACACCTTTATCAGGAAATATCAGCGGCCAGATTCCAGGTGTTGATTACCACGATAAAACCTTAACCCTGAACGGAGAGCTAAAGATTAATGTTTTCGATGGTATCGTTAAAGTCAATAACCTCGCTTCATCAGATTTATTCACTGATTTTCCTAAGGTTTATGGCGATATTGAAATAGAAAACCTGGATTTAGATCAACTGACCCGAAAGTTTGAATTCGGCAATATTACTGGAAGGCTGTCAGGAACTATCAATAAACTTGTCCTGGAAAACTGGCATCCAGTCACGTTTTTTGCTTGGTTGGGAACGCCGGATGACGATGATTCCAGCCATAGGATCAGCCAAAAAGCCGTCAAGAATATCGCCAGTATTGGTGGCGGAGGCGCTACGGATTTGTTGTCGCGCAGTTTTTTGGGATTTTTTGAAACGTTTGGCTACGATAAAATTGGTGTGGGCTGTTATCTGCATAACGGCGTTTGTCAGATGATGGGTTTAGAGGCAGCAGGGCAAGGCTATTACCTTATAAAAGGCGGCGGTCTGCCGAGAATTGATGTCCTAGGGTATAATCCCAGCGTCAACTGGGATGTTCTGGTGGAAAGGCTAGGCCGTGTGGCATCACCGGATAAGGTCATTGTTCAATAGGAGTGCAAACCTAGGTTTGTACTTGGACTCCACATTAAAAATACCTGAAAATTTTAGTTTGATTAAGTGGTTAATTTTAATATCCTCACCCCAACCCTCTCAGCAACTGCTCCTGCATTGCCCTACTACCTACATCCATGTAGGCATCCAGCAGGAGAGGGAGTAACAGTTTTTGAAATGCTGAGAAATTTTCAACAAACATTGGAGTACAAAATGAAAAAATTTTCCTTGCTAGGCATGTTAATGCTTACTGCTTGCGTCACCATAAATATCTACTTTCCAGCCGCTGCTGCTGAAAAAGTCGCCGATGAGATTATCAAGGATATTCAGGGTAACGCGCCGCAAAAGCCTGAGCTTGATCTCAAACCAGAACCCAAGTCCGAACTATCTGATTTCCAGATCAGTTTATATAAGGCTTTAGATCAAGCCATCAGCTTTGCCATTTCCTCTGCACAAGCTGCCGAAGCCGATTTGTCCATTGATAGCCCAGACATCAGGAAGCTGACGGCTGCAATGGAAAAACGTTTTTCGGCGTTACAGGGTTTCTACGCAGCAGGGGCTATCGGCATAAAAGCAGATGGATTGTTGGCGGTTAGGGATGCCGCCAGCGTGTCGCTAAAAGACCGTAATCAAGTGAATAAGCTGGTTGCAGGTGAGAATGCAGATCGTCAGGCACTGTATCAAGCCATCGCCAACGCTAACGGGCATCCTGAATGGGTCACACAAATTAAATCGACGTTTGCTGCCCGTTGGATAAGCAATGCCCAATCCGGCTGGTGGTATCAATCTTCTGGTGCATGGAAGCAGAAATAAATATGGCACGTACACGAAAAAAAGCATTGCCGGACGTTCCGGTTAAAGCGACTATCGCATCCTTGACTCATGACGGCAGAGGTGTTACCCATATTGATGGCAAGGCAATCTTTATTGATGCCGCTTTACCGGGCGAAGAAGTCGAATTCCTTTATACAGAAATCCGTCGGGATTATGCCGAAGGCCGAGTTGTTAAGGTATTGACTGCTTCTGAACACCGAGTTGAGCCCTTATGCCCTCATTTTGATATTTGCGGTGGGTGCAGTTTTCAGCATGTGGATTCTGCTACTCAAATTCAAATCAAGCAAGGCTTGCTTGAAGAACAGTTTAAACGTATAGGCAAAGTCACGATTCCCCAGCTTTGGGAGCCATTAACAGGCTCGCACTGGGGCTATCGCCGGAAAGCACGGATGGGCGTTAAATATGTAGCCAAAAAAAATCGGGTGCTGGTTGGGTTTCGTGAAAAGCGTCACCCTTATCTTGCCGAAATGGACAATTGCGTAGTCATGCACCCTATTGTTGGTACACGGCTTGTCGCCTTGGGTGAAATGATTGAAGGCTTAAGCATCCGCGAAAAAATCCCCCAGATTGAAGTCGCTATCGGCGATGAACAATGTGTATTGTCGGTACGTGTGCTAGAGCCGCCAACAGCAGACGACCAGGAAAAGATGCGTGCTTTTGGTAAAGTCCATAACCTGACGCTATGCTTGCAATCCAAAGGCCCTGATACCATCACTCCGCTGGAT
This sequence comes from Methyloglobulus sp., assembly GCA_013140405.1. Lineage (GTDB taxonomy): Bacteria > Pseudomonadota > Gammaproteobacteria > Methylococcales > Methylomonadaceae > Methyloglobulus. Next base: position 10,540 of record JABFSV010000291.1, read on the forward strand.
GGTGAACCTGAAGTGATACCAACTTACGCCTTGCCTGACCACGGCATAGAATTCAAATTTCGTCCCGCCATGTTTACCCAGGTTAATTATGAAATAAACCGCCTGATGGTCAACCGAGTTTTGGCTACCCTCAATCTGACCAAGGACGATACCGTGCTTGACCTATTTTGCGGCCTAGGCAATTTTACCTTGCCACTTGCCAAATATGCCGGGCTAGTCGTCGGCGTGGAAGGTGATCTGCCGCTAGTTAAACATGCCAGGGAGAATGCTTTACATAACGGTATCGAAAATGCCGAATTTTATGCGGCAGATTTAAGCAAAGATATTAGCGATCAACCTTGGGCAAACCGCAAATACAATAAAATTCTGCTCGATCCTTCCAGGGCGGGTGCATCAGAAGTGCTGCATCATTTTAAACACTGGCAGCCAGAACAGATCGTTTACGTAAGCTGCAATCCCTCTACGCTGGCGCGTGATGCCGGAATTCTCGTCAATGATTTGGGCTATAAGCTCGTTAAAGCAGGTGTGATGGATATGTTTCCCCAAACCGGACACGTTGAGTCGATTGCTTTGTTTGAGACGAGCAGTGCGGTTTCGCGCTAGAGACTATGAAAGAATTGTAAAGGTTGCTGAAATCATATTTGTAATTTTCCATACCATTGATTTATACAATATAACGGTGTAAAAGACTAGGTTTATACTACCAACATTTAATTGTTTCACAGTCTCGCTGGCAAACCAGCCTATTTGGTAAATAAAGGATAGCTAATGAAGGTTTCAGCTGCTTTTCAAAAAATCCGGTTTTTT
>JABFSV010000011.1 GCA_013140405.1 Methyloglobulus sp.
GCATGGGTGCAGTACAAGAGAACTACGAACGCTTGCCGTTAAAGGAATTCGCAGAAAAAGCCTACCTGGATTATTCCATGTACGTCATCCTTGATCGCGCACTGCCGCACATTGCCGATGGCTTGAAACCGGTGCAACGGCGGATTGTCTATGCAATGTCCGAGTTGGGGCTGACAGCATTAGCCAAGTACAAAAAATCCGCCAGGACAGTGGGCGATGTGTTGGGCAAATTCCATCCGCACGGCGATTCTGCTTGCTATGAGGCGATGGTGTTGATGGCGCAGGATTTTTCTTACCGTTACCCTTTGATCGACGGGCAAGGCAACTGGGGTTCGCCGGATGACCCTAAATCCTTCGCCGCCATGCGATACACCGAATCGCGGTTGACGGCGTACGCGCAAACCTTGTTGAGTGAGTTAGGGCAGGGTACGGTCGAATGGTCCGATAATTTCGACGGCACGTTGCAAGAACCCGTCATGTTGCCGGCAAGGTTGCCGAATCTGTTGCTCAATGGCACGATGGGTATTGCGGTTGGCATGGCAACCGATATTCCGCCACATAATCTGGTTGAGGTGGCCGGTGCCTGTATCCATCTGCTCGACGAGCCTGATGCGCCGCTGGAACAGCTTTTGGAGTATATCAAAGGCCCAGATTATCCGACCGAAGCGGAAATCATTACGTCTGCCGATGACATCCAGAAAATGTATATCAGCGGTGGCGGATCGGTCAAAATGCGTGCTAAATACGAACAGGAAGACGGCAACATCATCATCACGGCGTTGCCTTATCAGGTGTCGGGTTCCAAATTGATGGAGCAGATTGCCGCGCAAATGCTGGCGAAAAAACTGCCGATGATCGAGGATTTGCGGGACGAGTCGGATCATGAAAACCAGACGCGTCTGGTCATTATGCCGAAATTGAAGCGGATTGATGTCGATGAGGTGATGTCGCACCTATTCGCTACGACCGATCTTGAGAAAAGTTACCGCGTCAATATGAACATGATCGGCCTGGACGGGCGACCCAGGGTCAAAAACCTGAGGGAAATTCTGGTTGAGTGGTTGACTTTCCGTACTGAAACAGTAAGGCGGCGTTTGCAGTTCCGCTTGGATAAAGTGCTGGCACGGTTGCATATCCTTGAAGGCTTGTTGATTGCTTATCTGAATATCGATGAAGTCATCGCCATAATCCGCTACGAAGACCATCCGAAAGCGGTCATGATCGAGCGCTTTGGCATTACTGAAATTCAGGCTGAAGCAATTCTCGAATTGAAATTGCGGCATCTTGCCAAGCTGGAAGAATTCAAAATCAAAGGCGAACAAGCCGAATTGGAGCAGGAAAGGCAACAATTGGAAGCCATTTTAGGTTCAAAGGAGTTGCTCAATAACCTGATTAAATCCGAACTCGAAGAAGATGCAGAAAAGTACGGCGATGACCGCCGTTCACCTATCGTCGCACGGGAAGCCTCGCAAGCACTGGAAACCACTGCCTTAATCGCCAATGAGCCGTTAACTGTTATCTTGTCTGAGAAAGGCTGGATCAGGGCGGCAAAAGGTTATGATATTGATGTGGCAAGCCTGGGTTACCGTTCAGGTGACGGCTTTCTTGATGCGGTAAAATGCCGATCAACGCAGCCTGTGCATATTCTCGATTCAACTGGGCGGGTTTACAGCACAACCACACATGATTTACCGTCGGCCAGAAGCCAAGGCGAGCCTTTGACTGGGCGCTTAAATCCACCCCCTGGTTCATTATTCACCTATCTGTTGGCTGGCAACAACCCTGATGATTGGTATTTGTTGGCCAGCAGTGCAGGTTATGGTTTCAGGGTGCAGGTGAAAGAACTGATTTGCAAAAATAAGGCTGGTAAGTCGCTTATCTCCCTACCAGTAGGCGCAAAAGTCGTAAAACCTGCGGCTATTGCTAACCAAACTGATTTGCTGGCGGTTGTTACACTGCAAGGCCGATTACTGATTTTTCCTGTTATTGAGTTACCCGAACTGGCGAAAGGCAAAGGCAATAAGTTGATCCAAATCCCCAGCAAAGATTTAGAAGCTGGGAAAGACCATGTGGTTGCTATGTCTGGAATACCCGTCAACAACCAATTGGTTATCGTATCTGGAAAGCGGCAATTGACTTTGAAAACCAATGATATAGCTCATTACACCGGAAACCGTGCCAACAGGGGATTGTCCCTGCCTAAAGGTTTTCAGCGGGTGGAGGGATTATTGGTTGGTTAAATCTTATGGTACTTAGAGCTTGGGGTGGCATGGCTGAGCATTTCATCCCTAAGTTTCTACAAGATAATTGTTTAGAACTAAATGAGGCAGACACGATAGCTTAAATGATCGTGACTCAACTGATTCACATTCATGTAAGATTTTAGGTGGTGGGTTAAACCTGCGTTTTTTGATTAACTTATCGGGTTAATACCGTGAGTCGCTTGTATTTTGGACTGACAAACCTAGGTTTGTTACTCCGCCCTACACCAAGTAACAGGTTTAACCCACTACCAGATTTTGATATGTTTAAAAACCTACTTTTCCACCTGTCTATTGAAGTTCATTCCCCTGCGGGTCTAAAGAAACACCACCTAACCGTTGTGGCGTTATCGCTTTGAAGGCCGTGTCAGTAAAGTCAAAAGAAGGCTCACTCAAGCCCACAACGGTATTTGATCGCTTAACAGAGGAATCAACTTTTTTGGCTTGGTAACGACTTGGAGGCTTACCCCGGTTTTTCGACAAAAAACCATGTGAAATAATGCTATGCAAAAAATAACCTAAAAAAATACCGGCAACAAAACACAATGCCGAATTAGTTTTAACTACCTCAAAAAAACTAACAATATCCATCAACATAATCCTAAAAAACTAACGATATATTTGAAACCTTATAATGCCTTACTGCAAGGTCGCCATTCCAGTGATTGTAGTGCCGCAAAATCGGCATTCCAGAAAGCGTTTTAGTACAGACCCAATGTTCTTTAAACACCTTAGCATTTTATCAGCTCATCGGCTATCGGCATAGACTGCTCCCCTTCTCGACGGAATCGCTATACACCAAATTGAAAGTTGACCGAGATAGCTGCAATTAAGCCTTGCCATTTCGGCTTACTGGGGCTTTTGGTCTTCAAAGGGTTGCCCTGTTTGCCGACGTTTTGCCTTCCAGGCATATCTCAATGCCCTTTAAGGGTACAAGGTCGCCTCTGCAATCCCCAAATCCAGCGCCACCTTAGGGATGCCATCCCGACAAGCTCGTTCTAACGCTTGCTCTTTAAACTGAGTGGTATATCTTTTGTAGGCAAACCTTGCCGTTACTTCTTCTTTTTTTTGTTTTCATCGTTGACCTCGGGTTTAGCGATTACTCTATTAGCCGAGTGTCCGCTAGAAGTGGGCAAGATCACTACTCTTGTGTATCATTTATAAGGTCATAAGTAATATTAGGGTTTAATCCCATAGGCCAGTAGATCAGAGCAAATGGTGGCCAAAATATAGATACAACGCGAAATTTTGCTCGCAATTTACCTTCTTTAAGGGTTTCGCCATTTTTTTCAAGACGGTATGGAATACCGCCACCAGGAGGCATTCCCGCCGCAGTCCAAAAAAACGGCTTAGTCGTCACTTCGCCATCGGGCTTAATAGTTACCGGCTCCGGTCTTTTGTAGATATATAAATTTGAACCTTCAGGCACTTTAAAATGCCCTGTTGTTGTACAACCTGTCATCATCAATAACATCAACACTATATAAAGTTTCTTCATTTTTTTATCCTCACTGTGTTTTGCGTTTAAAAATTAACGAGGTATTTATACCACCGAAGGCAAAATTATTGCTCATAACATATTCGCAATTTAACGTACGAATATCGTCCATAATATAGTCCAACAGAGCGCAAGCTGGATCGACATTTTCAAGATTGGCCGTCGCATGAAACCAGCCTTCATTCATCATATTGATAGCGACCCACGCTTCTAGTGCGCCGCATGCCCCCAAGGTGTGCCCAGTATAGCTTTTCAGCGAGCTGATTGGGGTAGCCGTACCAAAGATAGCCGCAGTTGCATGGCTTTCAGCGACATCACCGTGTTCAGTGGCGGTACCATGTGCGCTGATATAACCGATAGCTGCGGGTTCAAGGCTGGCATCTTTCAGCGCGAGGCGAATCGCGGTTTGCATACTTTTGCTGTCGGGCTGGGTAACATGCAAGCCATCCGAATTAGTGCCGTATCCTACCACTTCGGCATAAATTCGCGCTCCGCGTTCGATTGCATGTTCGCGCTCTTCAAGGATTAGCGTTCCTGCACCTTCGCCAATAACCAAGCCGTCCCGGTTACGATCAAAGGGGCGCGGACTTTTTTCCGGTGAGTCGTTACAGGTACTGGTCGCAAACAGGGTATCGAATACGGCAGCTTCCGATGCGCTTAGCTCTTCCGCGCCACCCGCCACCATTAGCTTCTGGTAGCCGTGCTTAATCGCTTCATACGCATACCCTATCCCTTGGCTGCTCGAAGTGCATGCACTGGAAGTGGTATATAACCTGCCGTTAATCCCGAAAAAAAGACCAATATTGACAGCGGATGTATGCGCCATCATGCGGATATAAGACGTTGCATTAAGCCCATTGACCGTATGGTTGATTAGCATATTGCCAAATTCCGCCACCGCATCAAGGCTTCCGGCAGAACTGCCGTAGGCTATCCCCATCTGCCCGCTTTTCAGGCATGGATCATGCAACAAACCGGCATCAATTAGTGCAAGTTCGGTTGCGTAAGTTGCCATTAATGCAATACGCCCCATACTACGGGTTTGTTTTCTGGAGTAATGGTCGGGTCGGGTAAAATCAGCTGGGGCGCCTAATCGGGTGTTTAAACCGATATATTTATCCCATTCCTGTATGTGTTGAATGCCAGTTATCTTTGCTTTAAGCTGCGATGAAACTTGCTGCCAATTATTACCTATCGGCGAAATTCCAGCCATTCCGGTGACGACCACCCGTTTCAACACAAACCACCGTTTACCGATATGACTTGCCGGGTAATGTAAGCAGCATCTTCGGACATTAAAAAAGCGACTGCCGCAGCCACTTCCTTAGGATCGCCAATCCGCCGCGCCGGGATCATCTTTTTGATTTCTTCCATTTGGATGACATCCGAAGACAGCCCATCAAGCATCTCGGTAGCAATTAAACCCGGAGCCACACAATTGACAGTGATCTCACGTTTTGCCAGTTCCAGTGCTAATGCTTTAGTGGCACCAATAATACCCGCTTTCGCCGCACTATAATTGACTTGGCCGCGATCGCCCATGATCCCGGAGACCGATGATAAAGTAACAATTCGTCCAGGTTTTCGTCTTCTAATCATGGGCATAATAACCGGCTGCAAGACGTTATAAAAGCTGTCAAGATTGGTATGGATGACACTATCCCATTCTTCTCCGGTGAGCGCTGGGAAGGCATTGTCGGCAGTGATTCCTGCATTGCAAACCACGCCATAATAAGCACCATGCGTTTCTATATCTAGACTGATTTGCTCTGCGCATTGTGCTCGGTCACCAATATCGAATTGCAGCAACCTTGCCGATTGGCCGAGTTTTTCGATCTCGGCAACCACTGCTTCTGCTTGCCTCTTTTGACTACGGCAGTGCAATACTAAATCATAACCTTGCTTAGCCAGATATAATGCAATGGCTTTGCCTATCCCACGGCTAGATCCGGTAATAAATATTGTATGCTTCATGACCTGCCCTTTAGCTTAATGTCTAGAGGAGGCTGATAAACCGTCAAGTTGGCGCTAACCTCAATACCATCTCCCAAAATTTGACAATCAAAAGCCCCTAGCTTGTCGTCCTGTATGATAACTTTTACGTTTATGGTTAGTTCTGTACCGGCAACAAAGCTGGCTACATTACTGCTAAAACGGCGCGTGCCTAGCAAATAACCTAGCTTGATAGGCTCACCCGCCAGCTTGGACTTAATACCGGCATAGGCTCCTATCGCCTGCGCCATGTATTCTATGCCAACCCATGCTGGTACTTCTTTTTCATTGCCAAACAAGCTATCATTCCGGACAGTCATTTCAGCAACCAAGTTATTGCCATCAAATTCAACAACCCGATTCAGCAATACCATTTGTCCGCTATGAGGTATAAGACTTGCGACATCATTATAATCAATCAAATTACAACATCCCTGAATAAGAGGGCTACCTCAATCAATAAATGGTAGTGGGTTAAACCTATGACTTGATAGAGAGAGGAGTGACAAACCTTACCCTCTGGGGCATAAAAGGTTTGTCACTCCAAAATACATGTGCCTCACCGGTATTAACCCGATAAGTTCATCAAAAAGCACAGGTTTAACCCACTACCCGATACATTACATACGAGGCGTGATATTGAATGTATTTTCAAGTTTTTGCAATGACGATTGAGACATTATTACCACCAAATGCAAAAGAATTACTTTGACAAACTTGCAGGCTACGACCTAACTGTTCACCCCTTTTAGCGAGGTGCAATGGCGCTAACGTATTATCCGGCTCGTCATCGTTAATATTGGGGATTAAATATCCGCCCTCATTTTCAGCAAGCAACATCCAGCACAACCCTAATTCTAAAGACGCCGCCGCACCCAACGTATGTCCTGTCATGCCCTTGCTTGAACTAGCCGCTACTTTGTTTCCAAAAATGGCATTAACGGCTTTACTTTCCATGGCGTCGTTTAAAACCGTCGCAGTTCCGTGTAAATTAATGTAGTCAATTTCGTCAGGCCGTTTGTCGGCATCGTGCAAAGCCTTTTCCATTGCTGCGATAACGGCTGTACCTGCGGGATCAGGCGCTGAAAAATGGTAAGCGTCGCTGCTTGCACCTATTCCCAGCAGTTGAACAGGCCCAGGTTCTTTACTCAACACAAAAAGACTCGCCGCTTCGCCGATATTAATGCCGTTACGGTGCAAACCGAAGGGTTTACAGTAACCGCTACTAAGCGATTCAAGGGCGGCAAATCCATTGACGGTGAGACCGCATAAACTATCTGAACCCCCGACAATAACTGCATCGCATAAATCGAGATTAATCAGGCGGCGCGCTGAGGCGAAAGCCTTTCCGCTGGCAGAACACGCTGTGGAAATAGTATACACAGGAGCAATAGTTCCTAAATAGTTGGCAAGAAAATCGGCTCCAGCACCCATTTGTTGCTGTTTATAATGGAAATTATCTGGAAGCTGGCCGAATTTGGTTTGGTAATCCAACGCCAGCTCTGTGCTTCTGACTCCGGAGGTACTTGTTCCCAAGACAATACCGATACGGTCTGCACCGAATTTTAAAATCATCCTGTCTACCGTCGATCTGATCTGTTTTAGTACTTCTAATAACAACTGGTTATTACGGCACTGATAGATACTGTATTGTTGATCTATTTCAGGTAAATCGGCGGTAATTTGTCCAACAACGGTTTTTGGACCAAACTCATCCGTTACTATCAAACCGGAACGGTCACCAGCCAATAAGCGAGACATGATTTCAGGCTTTGAACTTCCGGCGGCACACAACAACCCTAAGTCATTCAGGTAAAGATTCATAACTTATGGTTTTAATGTGCAACTGATAATGAAATCGATGATTGTTTAAGCTGATTGTTTTCGGCCACAACGCATCAGGCTGTAAATAAGCGACATCAACCGCTAATTCATTGTCGAAATAGAGTTGACGATGGTTGCCAGCTTCTACTAGCCGCCAATGCTTAGGCAAGATTTTTTGCAGCTCAGCCAGCGGCCAATAAACCAATTGCAAATCTTTTATAACGAGTTCAGGTGAAACACTCTCAGGAAGTAAAGGACTTTTATCCAACTTAACGGTTTTACCGTCATAATGTAAATTAAAAAGACCAACGCCATCGGTACTTAAACCCGCCATGGCAATGTGCTGGTTATCCAGTTCCAACACACACATCAAGATTTCTTCATGTCCCTGCCAAATTGCCTTTATTTGCTGCACGACGCGTCTTGAAGGACCTCTAGGTTGAGCAAGAGGCAAATTAACAATCGCTTCAGAGTGATCGGTTGTAGGCAATAAACTGCAACTGGCGAAATTGGCGCTAAAACTAGCCAACAGAAGCCAATACGCTAGTCTGCGCGGCATAGCTCGACCAGTGTATCCAGTCTGGAACGGGCATTTTTAACATAAGGATTGGCTTCATCCCAAGCATAACCAGCCAATATTGAACAAATCATTGCTTTAACTTCCGGCTGCTGTTGCTTGTGAAAAATGGCATCTTGAAAGCGTCCGTCGTACCAAGCATCGACAAAAACCCGAAAGGTGTTAACACCGCGTTGCAGCGGCTGCGCGTATTCGGTTTCCCAATTAACGCTTTCCCCCTTAAATTGCCGATCTAAAATAGCTGCGGCAAGACTTGCGGATTTCATAGCGATGGTTACACCGGAAGAAAATACTGGATCAAGAAATTCACCCGCATTTCCCAATAACGCATAACCTTTGCCATACAAGCTTTTTACATTCGCAGAATAACCGGTAATTGAATTAATTTGGTCGTCGAAGACGGCATTTTTCAATATTTTTCGTAAGTTTTCATCATCATTGATGAGCTTTTTGAGCACTAACTCGTTACTGCCAGATGGCGGATAATAATCCTCTTCAACGACGACACCGATACTGCTACGACCATTGCTGAATGGAATTAACCAGAACCAGACATCCCTATTCTCAGGATGAACCGTGATCAATATTTTATTTCTATCGAAACCAGGATCGTCGATATTATCTTCAATATGCCCGAAATAAGCTTTTCTCACCGGGAAACCGGACGGCGACTCCAAATCCAGCAAGCGCGGCAAAATACGACCAAAACCACTGGCATCAAGGACAAAATCAGCTTCATAGTGTGAAACATTTCCGGATTCGTCGCGTACATCCAGCTTGGGCTTGTCTCCCGAAAAATCAACCTTGGTGACTTCGGTTTGCCAACGGATATCAACCCCCATCCGAACCGCCTCATTGGCGAGGATATGATCAAACCGACCCCGTTGCACCTGAAAGGTTGTTCCCATACCGGGTGTAAATTTTTCCTCGAAATTAAATGCGGTGTGCTGGTCACGATAGACAAAGTAAGCGCCATTTTTAAACTGAAAACCCGCATTAACGACAGCGTCCATCATGCCTGCTTCTTTAACAAACTCCATACATTGAGGCAGCAGGCTTTCCCCTATGCTAAAACGTGGAAACAATTGCCGTTCCAAAATGGTAACTTGATACCCCAGGTTAACTAATAAAGCCCCCGCGATACTTCCCGAAGGTCCTGCACCGATAATTATGATTTTATTCATTCGACAATGTTTTATGTTTATTAGGGTTTTGGTGAATCCGGCCCTAAAATCCTTTACTTAAGCTTCTGTGAAACGTCTTTTATCAAGGATATTAGGACTGTAATTTTAACATCATGCTAATTTTCTTGGATTTTACAGCTTAATTATTAAAAAAACATCAGTCGACACGCTATTACAAGCTCATAATTGCTCTATATTGGCTTAGTTTCTCGCTCACAGTAGACTTACAATACATACTTGATTATCATTCGATTATGCGCACATTCGTTATAGAGGGAACTATTGATCAGTATTTTAGAGAATTGCAAGCGTGGCAATGACTGATTTTACGGTTTGCAGTTGGCGCGCATGGGTGCCAGGATTGTGCATTGCGGATGATCGCCTAATCAATCCCGCAGAAATTGGCTTACCCGAGTGTGTACCTAAATTGCTACAGCGAAGATTATCCCCATTGGCGAAAGCTGTTTTTAATGTTGCCGAACCCTGCCTTAAAGAGGAAAAAGCACTGCCCGTTGTGTTCAGTTCGGCACATGGTGAAATTTGTAAATCTCTCGTTATGCTTCAAACGATCCAAGCAGGGCAAGAACTATCACCGACCGCCTTTAGCCTTTCTGTACATAATGCCATTGCCGGCTTATTTTCTATCGCATTTAACATCAGCCAGGAAATAACTGTGATTGCGCCAGGGCAGGAAGGCATAGCCCCTGCATTCATTGAAGCGCTCGGTATTTTGCAGGAAGGCGCCGATCAAGTGTTGATTATTCTTTACGACGAACCTATAGCCGATTTTTACCCAGTCGCCCCATTCAATCTCAATACGTCTTCGCCTTGTGCGCTCGGTTTAAAAATAGCCTTAACCGGCAACGGCCAGCCTTTAAAACTTTGTCGCACCAATCAATCTAGGGAAGATGGCGAACACCCTGTACAATTATTGGCCTTGATAAGATTTTTTCTTTCTGAAGATAGATTATTGAGCCTGGGAAATAAAGGTCATTGCTGGACATGGCAAAAAAACTAATCCGTAAAATAAGCTACTGCTGGCGACTGTTCGCCACGGGTTTCAGTTTTTTCAGTTTTGGTGTCGGCGGCTTGTTATTGTGGTTTCTTGTTTTCCCGACACTTTCGGTCTTGCCCGGCAATCGCAGACAACGGATAGCGCGCGCGCAAAACGCCGTGCATTACAGTTTTTATATCTTTATAGGGCTGATGCACAGAATCGGCATTATGACCTACGAAATAAAAGGTCTGGAGAAACTGAACCGTCCGGGACAATTGATAGTAGCCAATCACCCGACCTTGGTCGATATTGTGTTCTTAATCAGCCGGATTAAACACGCCAACTGCATTGTAAAAGAAAGCCTTTGGCGTAACCCGTTCATGCGCGGCCCCATATTGAATGCCGGTTATATCAGCAACGGCGATCCCGAAAAAATGATAGCCGAATGCGTCGAATGGCTTCAGTCCGGCGGGACGATGATTATTTTCCCGGAAGGAACACGTTCGGTACCGGGCAAACCCTGCCGCTTTCAGCGTGGAGCAGTCGCAATCGCGTTGCAGGCGAATAAAATCGTAACGCCAGTCACTATTTCTTGCTATCCGAGCACCTTGACCAAAGCCGAGCAATGGTATCAAATCCCGGAACACCATTTTCATTTGGCAATGCATGTCGGCGAGGATATTCCGTTGGATAAGTTTGTTCAAATCCAGCCGAAATCAATTGCCGTGCGCCGCTTTAACCAGTATTTGCAAGATTATTTTACACAGCAGAGAGAGCGCTATCTAACTTATGGAAAATGAAATAAAACAATTAATTATCGATGCGTTAGCGCTGGAAGACATTACTGTTGACGAGATTGACAACCATGCCCCCCTATTTAACGATGGCCTTGGATTGGATTCAATTGACGCCTTGGAATTGGGTTTAGCTATCCGAAAGAAATACAATGTCAAAATAGAAGCCGAAAACG